>JAGNNA010000182.1 GCA_017990895.1 Reyranella sp. | reverse complement strand
TTGCGCGGCAAGATCCTGAACGTCGAGCGGGCGCGCTTCGACAAGATGCTGGGCTCGGCGGAAATTGGCACGCTGATCACCGCGCTCGGCACCGGTATCGGCCACGACGACTTCAACCTCGACAAGCTGCGCTATCACAAGATCATCATCATGACGGACGCCGATGTCGACGGCTCGCACATCCGCACGCTCCTGATGACGTTCTTCTATCGACAGATGCGCGACCTGATCGAGCGGGGCTACCTCTACATCGCCCAGCCGCCACTGTTCAAAGCGGCGAAGGGCAAGTCGGCGATCTACCTCAAGGACGAGCGCGCGCTCGACGATCATCTGATCCAGACCGGCCTCGAGGGCGCCACGCTGCAGCTCGGCAGCGGCAGCGTGCTGGCCAAGGACGATCTGCGGAACACCGTGGACATCGCCCGTTCGGTGACCAACCTCGTGAAGCCACTGACCCTGTCGCGCCGCGTCACCAGCCAGGCCGTGGTCGAGCAGGCGGCGATCGCCGGCGCCCTCAAGCCCGACGTGCTGGCCGATCCGACGCTGGCCAGGCAGACGGCCGACTACATCGCCAAGCGTCTCGACGTCGTCAGCCCGCCGCTGGAGAAGGGCTGGACCGGCGAGCCGATGGCCGACGGTGGCCTCGCCTTCATCCGTCGCCTGCGCGGCGTCAGCGAGCGACACGTCATCGACGGACCGCTGACCCGCAGCGCCGAGGCGCGCAAGCTCGACGCGCTGGCCGACGAGCTGCAGGCCGTCTACCAGAAGCCCGGCATCTTCGCGGTGAAGGACAAGGAGACCCGGATCTCCTCGCCGACCGAGCTGTTCGCCGCCGTTCTCGAGGCGGGCCGCAAGGGGGTCATGATCCAGCGCTACAAGGGACTGGGCGAAATGAATCCCGACCAGCTCTGGGAGACCACCCTCGATCCCGAGGCACGCACGCTCCTGCAGGTCCGCATCAACCATGCCGACGAGGCCGACGAGATCTTCTCGACCCTGATGGGCGACGTGGTCGAGCCACGCCGCGAATTCATCCAGGAGAATGCCCTGAAGGTTGCGAACCTCGATGTCTAGGACCGGAAAGGCGCTGCTGGTCGCCGTTCTGCTGGCCGGTGCCGTGCCGGCATCGGCGCAGACCCAGTCGGCCTCGCCGACGACCAATGCCGGTACCAGGCTCAATTTTCCGGCGAGCCTGGGGGGCGCCACCTTCGAGCGCTCGGTCAACTATGCGGCGCCTCCGGCCAACAATCCCGGCCAGGGCACGGCCTACTACTATTCGACACCGAAGCGGCTGACGATCAGCGTCCAGGTCTACGACCTCGGCCGCCGCGTGCCGGCGGGAAGCGACAATCCGGCCGTCACATCGCAGTTCAACGCCGAACTCGGCTCGGCCGAGCAGCAGTTCAAGCACGCGGGCTACACCGCCTTCCAAAAACCATCGGTGCCGTCGAGCTGCACCTATGGTTCGGTGACCTTCCGCTGCGTCACCTACAGCGGTGTCACCCAGGCCAATTCGCGGGTGTACAGCAAACTGCTGCTGACCGGCTTCCGCGACCACTTCGTCAAGATCCGCATCGACTGGAGGCAATCGCAGCAGCAGAGCGCGGCCGATGCCGACGCCGCTCTGCAGGCCTTTGTGCCAGCCCTAATGCGCTGATCCAGGGCCGAGCGAAGCTCGGCCCGTTGAGCGACAGGGCGGAAGCGCTAAAGCACCATCTGCGTCTGCGTCACCACCGCCACGAGCTTGCCCTCGGCGGTGGTGATGCGTGTCGTCCAGACCATGGTGCGCCGACCGCGATGGACCGGTGTGGTCTCGCCGATCACCGTGGTACCGACCGGGGCCGGTCCCACGAAGTTGGTCTTGCTCTCGATCGTCGTGGTGCCCTTGCCCTCGGGCAGATTGAGCACGGTGGCGGCGGCGCCCAGCGTGTCGGCGAAGGCCATCACCGCACCGCCGTGCAGGATCGCGGGCCGCGTGCAGAGCTCGGGGCGGACGACCATCTCGGCCTTCACCCCGGTCTCGCTCGCTTCCGTGAACTTCAGCCCCAGAACTTCGGCGAAGGGCAGCTTGATGTCGTTCAGGAGCTGAAGCCGGTCCATGATCGATTCCTCTTTTGTGCGTCTAGTGGGCGGTGCCGATGCGGCGCAGGCCGAGATACTCGAGGATCGCGAGATCGGCCACGACCAGAGCGATGAAGACGATGCCCGCGATTCCGGCCACGGTCCACGAGGCCGGCAGCATGAGGATCACGGCGCTGATCGCGACCCAGGACGCGTCGAGGATGAAAATCGCGCGAGCCCAACCCAGGGGCATTTCGGGACGCGACGCGACCCAGCCGCACACCGCACCGAAGGCCACGAAGCCCAGGCCCAGAAGTTCCAGCACGATGGCGAGGTCGAGACCCAGCACCTGGAGGGGCGCATGGGTGGCCATCTTCGCGAAGGGAGTGGCCAGGGCCGCGAGGAGCGCGCCGGAACCCACGGACAGGATGGCGTTGGCCCAGAGAGTGCGGCGGAGCAGGCGGTCGGATGTGGTCGTCATGTCGTCCTCCTTTGGTTGCGGACGACCTCGAGATCGCATTCGCCCACCCGTCTCTCAATTACGCGACAGGTAATCGGCGGACCTGCGGCCCGATGTTAGGGTTCGATTCATGAGCACAAACTCCGTCTCCGCATCCGCCGCCCCGGTCGACACGTTCGGCCCCATGCTGCGCGCTTGGCGCCGCCGCCGGGGCGCCAGCCAGCTTTCCCTGGCGCTGCAGTCAGGCGTCTCGCAACGTCACGTCAGCTTCCTCGAATCGGGCCGTGCCCGCCCCAGCCGCGAGATGGTGGTCCAGCTCTCGACCGCGCTCGACGTGCCCTTGCGCCAGCGCAACGAGATGCTGCTGGCGGCGGGCTTCGCGCCGGCCTACCGCGAGAGCAATCTCGCCGCGCCTGAACTCGCGCCGATGCGCCGGGCGATCGATTTCATGCTGAAGCAGCAGGAGCCCTATCCGGCCGTCGTGATCGACCGGCTGTGGAACCTGCTGCAGGCCAACGAGGCGGCCAACGCCTTCACCATCTTCCTGTTCGACGGCATGCCGCCCGCGCCGCCCCCCGGCAAGGGACCGAACCTGCTGCGCTGGATCCTCGATCCCGGGGCTCTGCGCCCGAAGATCTCCAACTGGGAGGAGGTCGCGCGCTATCTCGTCTCGACGACCTATGCCGAGATCCTGGCCGCCGGCGGCGAGCCCAGGGCGCTCGGCTTCATCGAGGAGATCATGGCCTATCCCGACGTGCCCGCCTCGTTCCGCAAGCTGCGATTCGAGGAGCGGCCGGCGCCGGTTCTGACGGTCGACTATCTGGTGGGCGGCAAGGCGCTGTCGGTGTTCACCACCATCGCCACCTTGGGCACACCCCAGGACATCACCCTGCAGGAAGTCCGCGTCGAGAACTTCTTTCCCGCCGACGACCGCAGCGACGCGCTGTTCAGGAGCCTGGCGGCAAAACGCTGATCGACATCGCGAAAGTCTCGGTCGTGCCCGGCGCGATCACGACGATACCGGGCTTGTCGGCCAGCTCGCCGTCGAAGCCTTCGGGGCTGGCATGACCCTGCCACGGCTCGATGCAGACATAGCCGGCACCGGGCTTGGTCCAGATGCCGAGATGCGGCATACGCGGGAAGTCGACGCGGATTGCGTCACCATAGACGACGCTGCGACTCGCCAGCGTGTCCCACACCAGCGCGCCCTCTTCGAACAGTTCGTCGCGCAGCAGGAGACGGAGGTCGCGCACTGATGTCGGGAACTGCGCGGCGCTCAGGAGGCCGTCGACCGGCCGGCGGACCGGCGCGGGCTCGTCCCGCTCGAAGACGATCTCGTGGGTCGCCCGCGGCTGGCCGTAGGGCAGCGGCCAGCGCAGGGCCGGGTGGAAGCCGAACGAGGCCGGCATGACTGCAGCCCCGTTGTTCGTGACCCGGGCTTCCATATGCAGAGTCGCACCTTCGATCCGGTAGGTGACGTCGAGGCGAAACTCGAACGGATACTGGCGCCGCGTTGCTTCGCTCGACTCGAGCCGCCAGGTACAGGACGCGGGGTCGGACCCGACCAGCGCGAAAGTCGACGTCCGGGCGAAGCCGTGACGGCCGATTTCGTATTCCTTGCCAGCCACCTTGAGCCGGTTGCCCTTCACTTCACCGACGATGGGAAACAGCAGCGGAGAGCGGCCGTTCCAGACGGCGGGATCGCCGTCCCAGAGAAGATCGGCGCCGGCGCGATCCTGCAGCCGCACGAGTTCGGCGCCGGTGGCGGAAATTTCAGCGCTGAGCGCGGTGGTGGAGAGCGAGACGGTGGAATGCGAAACGGGGGAGGCCATGGGCCATCCTACAGCAGATGCGCCTCGCGAACGGCATCGTCGATGGAGGGCAGATAGCGGACCTGCGGTCGTCCGGCGCCGGCCCGCAGCAGCGCGTGGCGCACCGACGGCGTGGCGCCCGTGACGTAGACCCGCACGCCATGCCGAGCCGCCTTGCGGCCGGCGCCCGCTATGACGTTGGCCGCCGTCGAGTCGACGAAGGGCACGGCGCTGAAGTCGATGACGAAGGCCTTGTGCTGGTCGGCGATGTTGTCGAGCACGGCGCCCACGGTCGAGGCCGTGCCGAAGAAGAAGGCGCCGGACAGGCGGTAGACGATCACCCGCGGGTCGGTCACCAGGTCGGCGGCGAAGGGCGCGCGGGCGGGCTGCGCGACCACGCCGGCCGTGGCCGTCAGCCGCTGGATGAGCAGGATGACGCCGAGCGCCGTGCCGACCACGATGCCTTCGGTCAGGTCGCGGAACACGGTCAGGAGGAAGGTCGAGAGCAGGACGACCGCGTCGCCGCGCGAGGAGCGCAGCAGGGTCATGAACTCGTGCTTCTCGGCCATGTTCCAGGCGACGATCGCCAGTACGCCGGCCAGGGCGGCCAACGGGATATAGGCGGCGAGTGGCGCGGCCAGCAGCATGAAGCCCAGAAGGAAGGTCGAATGGAGCATGCCGGCGACCGGCCCGCGCGCGCCGGCGCGGACGTTGGTCGCGGTGCGAGCGATCGTGCCGGTGGCGCAAATGCCCCCGAACAGCGCCGACGCGATGTTGGCCACGCCCTGGGCCACCAGCTCGCAGTTCGACCGGTGGCGGCGGCCGGTCATGCCGTCGGCCACAACCGCGGACAGCAGCGATTCGATGGCGCCCAGCAATGCGAAGGAGATCGCACTCGGCAGCACGGCCAGCATCTTCTCCGGCAACATGTCGGGCAGGCTGGGGGCCGGCAGCATGGAGGGGATGCCGCCGAAGCGGCTGCCGATGGTCTCGACCGGCAGGCCGAGCGCGAAGGTCGCCACCGAGGTGGCCACGACGGCGACCAGCATGCCCGGCCAGTGCGGGCGCAGTTTTCGCAGGCCGAGGATCACGCCGATGGTCACGACTGCCAGCGCGACAGCGGACAGGTTCACCGTGCCGGCCGCACCCGCGAGCACTTCGAGTTTGGCCGCGAATTCCCCCGGCTCCTTGCCCTGGAGGGTGAGGCCGAACAGGTCCTTGATCTGGCTGGCGAAGATGATGACGGCAATGCCGGTCGTGAACCCGACGGTGACCGGATAGGGGATGAACTTGACGAAGGTGCCGAGCCGCAGCGCGCCGGCCGCCACCAGGAACACGCCAGCCATCAACGTGGCGAGCAGCATGCCTTCGACCCCGTGGCGCGCGACGGTCGCGGCGACCAGCACGATGAAGGCGCCGGCGGGGCCGCCGACCTGGAAGCGGCTGCCGCCCAGCGCCGAGATCAGGAAGCCCCCGATGATGGCGGTGAACAGGCCCCGCTCCGGCGTGGTGCCCGAGGCGATGGCGATGGCCATCGAGAGCGGCAGCGCCACGATCGCCACGGTGAGCCCGGCGACGGCATCGGCCCGCAGCGCCGCCAGCCCGTAACCCTCGCGCAGGACCGAGACGAGCTTGGGAACGAAGGGGCCGTCGAATCTCGCCAGAACGTTCGAGGAAAGGGTACCGAGCGACATAATACAGGATATTTGTGTGCTATTATGATATCGAATAACGTGCGGCAGCACAACCCGCTGCAATGTCCGGACCAGCCTCCCGAAAAAGACTGAGGTCGGTTGTCTGACAACTCGGTCGCGCCCGACCCGAAAGCCATGCATAGTCCGCGCAGGGTCCCGGCCTCAGAACCAGAACAGGACCATTGGAGGAAACGACATGAAGCGCAGACTGCTGATGGGCGGTATCGCCGCCTCGACTCTCGCCGCACCATTCATCGCCAACGCCCAGGCGCCGCTCACACTGAACGGCGCGGTCCAGTTCAACGACGACCACGCCTTCAACAAGACGCTCCTGAAGTTCGAAGAGCTGGTGAAGAAGTACTACGGCAAGCCGGTCAACTTCGTGCTCCACCGCAATTCGTCGCTGGGCCTCGAGAAGCAGTATTTCGAGTACATGGCGCAGGGCAAGGCGGTGGACTATGCCGTCGTCTCGCCGGCCCACATGTCGACCTTCTCGAAGGCGGCGCCCTTCATCGACGCGCCCTTCCTGTTCCGCGACCTCGCGCAATGGAACAAGGTGCTCGACCTCGACCTTCTGAAGCCGGTGGCGGACGAGGTCGCGCAGAAGGCCCAGGTCATGCTGATCGGCTATGCCGGCGGCGGCGTGCGCAACATCTTCGTCAACAAGCCGGTGAGCAACCTCGCGGAGATCAAGGGCCTCAAGGTCCGCGTCCAGGGCGCACCGATCTGGTCCAAGACCTTCGCGGCGGCCGGCATGTCGCCGACCGTGATCGCCTACAACGAGGTCTACAACGCCATCCAGAACAACGTAATCTCGGCCGGTGAGAACGAGGCGGCCGGCGTCGAATCGATGAAGTTCTACGAGGTGGCGCCCAATCTCGCGATGACCGAGCATGCCATCACCATCCGGCCCGTCTGCTTCTCGTCCAAGACCTTCAAGTCGCTTCCGAAGGACCTGCAGGATGCGGTCGTCAAGGCCGGCAAGGAAGCCGGCGCCTACGGTCGCCAGGTCGAGAGCGGCGAGGACGAGCAGAAGCTCGTCGCGCTGGAGAAGGCCGGCAAGCTGAAGCGCATCCCGTTCAAGGACCGCGCCGAGATGAAGAAGCTGGTCGATCCGGTGATGGCCGCCTACGCCAAGGAGATCGGCGCCGACGGCATCTTCACGCAGATCGTCGCGACCAACTGATCCGTACGCGCAGCGGAGCCTCGGGCTTCGCTGCGCCCTTCTTCCGGCTCGCGGCCGGATGCGCTTTTTCCGAACGGTTACCCGTATGTCCTCTCATGACTCGCCGCCCAGCCTGTGGCGCCGGTTCACGGCCGCCTATGCCAAATTCCTGACCGGCCTGCTGGCCTTCTCCGTCGCCATCATCATCATCCCCGTCACCCTGCAGATGATCTCGCGCTACACCGCGCTGATCCCGGCCTACATCTGGACCGAGGAGATGGCGCGCTTCCTGTTCATCTGGATGATCATGATCGGCGCCATGATCGGCGTGCGCGAAGCCTCCCACTTCGAGGTCGACGTCTGGCCGACCCTGCCCCGCCGCGGCGAGGCCGCCGTGCGGATCGTTGCGCGGCTCGGCATTCTCGCGTTCGCCCTCGTGTTCCTGGTCGGCGGCATCGAGTTTACGAGCTTCGCCTGGTATCGCACCTCCGAGCTAGCCGAGCTGCCGCTCTGGATGATCCACATCGCCTGGCCCGTCGCCGCCGTCACCTGGATCGTCTTCCTGGGCGAGCAGTTCTACGACGAAGCCCGAATCCTCCTCGGCAGGAGCGCGACATGACCGGCGCGCTCTTCTCCGCCGGCGAGGCGGCTTCGATCCTGTTCGGCTGCTTCTTCGTGCTGCTGATCCTGCGGGTGCCGGTGGCCTTCGCGCTCGGCCTCGCCTGCCTGCCGCTGTTCTATCTCGAGCCGCGACTCGGGACGATGATGCTCGCGCAGGAAACCTTCAACGCCTACAACTCCTTCATCCTCCTCGCGGTGCCGTTCTTCCTTCTGACGGCCAACCTGATGAGCGTCGGCGGCATCACCGACCGGCTGGTCGCCTTGTCGCGCGCCATCGTCGGCAGCTTCCCGGGCTCGCTGGCGCAGATCAACGTGGTCCTCTCGGTCTTCTTCGCCGGCATTTCCGGCTCTTCGACCGCAGACGCCGCCAGCCAGAGCAAGATCTTCATCGATGCCCAGACCCGGGAGGGCTACGACCTGTCCTTCTCTGTCGCCATCACCGCGGTCTCTGCCGTGCTGGCGGTGGTCATTCCACCCTCGATCCTGATGATCGTGTGGGGCGGGCTGATCTCGACCTCGATCGGCGCGCTCTATCTCGCGGGCGTCGTGCCCGGCCTGCTGATCGCTGGTGCCCAGATGGCGACGGTCCATGTTTATGCCGTCAAGCGAGGCTACCCGACCTATCCGCGCGGCACGCTGCGCGAACTCCTCTGCTCGATCTGGGTTTCGATCCCGGCCTTGATGACACCGGTCATCATCGTCGGCGGCATCCTGGCCGGCTGGTTCACCGCGACGGAGTCGGCCTGCGTCGCGGTTCTCTATTCGGCCGTCCTGTCGATCGTCGTCTATCGCGAGATGGGCCCGAAGGAGGTCTACAAGGCATTGGTCGATACCGGCAAGCTCGCCTCGGTGGCGCTGTTCTGCATCGGCACCGCCTCGGCTTTCGGCTGGCTGCTGGCCTATTACAGGATCCCGCAGGAACTGCTGGCCAACGTCACGACCTGGGGCATGGGCCCGATCGGCGTCGGCTTCTTCATCGCCTTCGTCTTCCTGGTCGTGGGCTGCTTCCTGGACGCCATTCCCGCGATCATCATCGTCGGCACGGTGCTGGAGCCGCTCGCAAAGTCGGTGTCGATGGACCCCGTCCACTTCGCCATCGTCTCGATCGTTGCCCTGGCCTTCGGCCTGGTGACGCCGCCCTACGGGCTCTGTCTGATGATCTCCTGCGCCGTCGCCGGCGTGCCCCTGCGCGTTGCCCTCAAGGACACGATGATCATGCTGGTGCCGATGATCGTGGTGCTGGCGGCGATGATCGTGTGGCCCGACATCGCGCTGTTCCTGCCTCGCCTCATCGCGCCGGAGCTACTTAAGTAGTCGCGCCTCAGAACCCGCCCGCCAGCGACCTCTCGCCCTGCTGGCGGCGGATGGCGTGGAATCCTTCGACCGTGCGCCGGATGATCTCGGCGACCGGCAGCACCTCGTGGATCAGGCCAACCGTCTGGCCGGCCAGCGCCAGCGAGGCTTCCATGTCGCCGCCAAAGTAGACGTCCTTCACCGACGCGAAGATCGAGCGGTCGAACGAGCCCTCGCGCTCGATCTCGGCCGTGCGCTCGGTCTTCAAGGCGCGAACGCACGGCGTCGACTTGCGATTGAGCATCACCGTGCCGGTATCGTCGGCATCGACGATCGCCTGCTTGTAGTTGGCGTGCACCGGGCTCTCGGCGGAACTCACGAAGCGCGTGCCCATCTGGATGCCCTCGGCGCCCAGCGCAAAGGCCGCCGCCATGCCACGTCCGTCGCAGATGCCGCCGGCCGCGATCATCGGCACGTCGGTCCGCTCCCGCACTGCCTGCAGCAGGACCAGCGTGGAGACATCGTCGGGATTCTTGAAGCCGCCGCCCTCGCCCCCTTCGACGATCAATCCGTCGACGCCGGCGTCGACCGCCTTCAGCGCTGAAGAGAGATTGGGCACGACGTGATAGACGGTCAGCCCGGCCGCCTTGAGCACCGGCAACAGCTTGGCCGGCGAGCCGGCCGAGGTGGTGACGAACTTCACGCCGGACTTCGCGACCAGGTCGACGACCCGTGGTTCGCGGATGAAGAGCAGCGGCAAGTTCACCCCGAAAGGCTTGTCGGTCAG
>JAGNNA010000543.1 GCA_017990895.1 Reyranella sp. | reverse complement strand
GCAACGGTTGGATCGTTCTCCACTCAAACTCGGTCAGATCGTAGCGCGCCATCGCCAAGGCTCCTTTCAGAACCTTGAATCACTTTCTCCAAAATTTGGGAATCCTTTATGAGTATGCGACCTAGCTTGGCACCACCAAAGCCTTTGACGGCCTTGTAGGCGAGAAGCCCCAGCAGCGCCATCGTGATGGGCGACATGCCGCCACTGCGTCCGCCGCGCGGACCGTTGCGCATGCCGGTCAGTACATCGAGCAAACTCATCAACGATCTCCCTGTGTATCAGGGCAAACGCAACTTTCGCTTCTGCGTTGCGGATCACATCGCGGCGACTTTTTCCCGGCGCCTGAGCGACCAGTTGCTCTGGATCCGGATCTCGGGATTGGGAATCGTCCAGCAGGCGCCCCCTTCGTCGAGGAACACCACCCACAGGAGATGGGACTCGGGTCCATAGTCTATGACGAAGTGCGCAAGGCCCGGGCCCTTGGGCGTCTCGAGCGGGAGAGGAGGATCCAGTTGGGTGATCATGGCGACGAAACGGCCGATCAGGCCGTTCGTTGCGCCGTGCTCTCTGCAGCCGGGTCCTTCCGTCGGGCGCCACTCGTCGGCATTGTGCCTCTCAGGCAAGACTGCCGGAGCTTTTGAAGGTGTGGAGGCGGCCGGGGATGGCGACGCTTTTGGTGAAGAATGCGCTCGTCGTCACGATGGACGACCAGCGCCGGGAGATCGCCGACGGCGGGCTCTACGCGGTCGACGGCGTGATCCGGAGCGTCGGGCCCAGCGCGTCGCTGCCCGGAACGGCCGACACGGTCATGGACCTCGCCGGACATATCGTGCTGCCGGGGCTGATCAACGCCCATCATCACCTCGACCAGACCCTGACCCGCGCCCTGCCGGCGGCGCAGAACAACAATCTCTTCCGCTGGCTGCAGGCTCACTACCTCCTGTGGGCGGCGCGCACGCCGGAGGCCAGCCGCACCGCCACATTGGTCGGCTGTGCCGAACTCGCTTTGTCGGGCTGCACGACTGTGTTCGACCATGCCTATGTCTTCCGCAACGGCTGTGCGGTCGACGACCAGATCGCGGCGGCGAGGGAGATCGGCGTCCGCTTCGCCGTCTCACGCGGTTCGATGTCGCTCGGCCAGTCGAAGGGCGGCCTGCCGCCGGATTCCTGCGTCGAGGAAGAGGACGAGATCCTGCAGGACTGCGAGCGGGTGATCGGCCGCTATCACGATGCCGGTGCCGGCTCGATGACGCAGATCGTGCTGGCGCCGTGCTCGCCGTTTTCCGTGACACCGGAATTGCTGCGTCAGTCGGCGGCGATGGGACGTCGCAACGGGATCCGCCTGCACACGCATCTCTGCGAGACGCTCGATGAGGAGCGCTACACGCTGCAGCGCTGGGGCATGCGCCCCATGGAATACATGCGCTCCGTCGACTGGGCCGGCGACGATGTCTGGTACGCCCACGCCATCCACGTGAACGATGCCGAGATCCAGGAGTTCGCCCGCGCCGGCATCGGCGCCTGCCACTGCCCCTGCTCGAACATGCGGCTGGCCTCGGGCATTGCGCCGGTGATGAAGTATCGCCGCGCCGGCGTGAAGGTCGGCATCGGCGTCGACGGCTCGGCCAGCAACGACGGCAACCACATGCTGGGCGAGGTGCGGCAGGCGATGCTGCTCGCCCGCCTGCAGATCGGCCTGCGCCCGCCGGAAGGGCCCGACACGGCGCTCTCGACCTCGGACCCGAGCCGTGACGACGAATGGATGACCGCGCGCCAGGCGCTCGAGCTTGCCACCCTAGGCGGCGCCGCGCTGCTGGGGCGCGACGACATCGGTGCCCTGGCCGTCGGCAAGCAATGCGACTTCTTCGCCCTCGATCTCAACAGCCTGGCCTATGCCTGCGCCCTCGCCGATCCCGTGGCCGCAATCTTGTTCTGCGCCCCGCAGACGGCGCGCCACACGGTCGTCGCCGGCCGGCCGGTCGTGCGCGACGGCCGGATCGTGACGATCGACCTCGAACGCACGGTGGCCGAGCACAACCGGCACGCCGCACGGCTCGCGGCCTTGGCCTGAGGCAGTCGGACGACACTTCAAGCGAGACAATGCGCGCGGTTGCGACGGCCGTTCCCGGTCTGTAGAGCGCAGGCTCACTTGCAGGAGCCCAAACGAAGATGGCCAACAGCGACGACGACTATGTCTACGACGAGGCCAGCGGCGAGTGGATACCCGCGGCCGAAGCCGCCGCGAAGAAGGCTGCGGCCGAAGCCTCCGCGGGCATTGTCGAGGTGTGCGATTCGGTCGGCAACCTGCTGGCTGACGGCGACAGTGTCCTCCTGATCAAGGATCTGAAGGTCAAGGGCGCCAACCAGACCCTGCAGCGCGGCACCGTCATCAAGTCCATCCGCCTGACCGGCGACCCGCAGGAGATCGACTGCCGCCACGACACCATCAAGGGCCTCGTCCTGCGCGCCGAGTTCGTCCGCAAGCGCTGATCGCCCGAAGCGCTCCGGCACGCGCGGCGCCCGCCGCAGTCGGTCAGGGCATCGTCCCGGGCGGCCGCCGCTCACCCGGACGCACGCGCCGATCCTCGTCCTCCGGCCCGACGGTGCGGCTCGTGTCGCCGTCGCGCGGGCGCACGGTTTCCCCGGTTCGGGTGTCACGCTCGGTATCGATGTTCGTTCGTTCCCGCGGCTTGGGATCGGGGT
>JAGNNA010000181.1 GCA_017990895.1 Reyranella sp. | reverse complement strand
GATACTACAGGGCGGCGATAGCCTAAAGTAGGGCTCATGACCCCGTCTTTCACCCTCGCCGTTTTCACAAAGAACCGCGTGAATCCCGCCTATGACGCCGCCCGGCTCGCGGTCGACCGAGTCGCGGCCGAGGCCGGCGCCCGGACCCTGCACTATGTGCCGGCGACGCCGGACCATGTCGGCGAGCAGAAGGCGTTGGTTACTCAGGCGCTGGCGGCGCGGCCGGACGCCGTCCTGTTCAACCCGACCGACGATGTCGCGATGGCGGAGGACGTGGCGCGGATCACCGCGGCGGGCATCCCGGTGGCGGTGTTCATCAACCGCATGCAGGTGCCGGTCGTGACCTTTGTCGGCTCGGACGATGTCCGGGTGGGCGAGACGATCGCCCGCGCCCTGTTTCAGGGTCTGGGCGGTACCGGAAAGGTCGTGGCGCTGAACGGCACGCGGGGTGCCCGAACCGCGCGCGACCGGACCGAGGGGCTCAAGCGGGTGCTGGCGGACAGTCCCGGGATCGAGCTGGTGGGATCGAGGGTCGGGTATCTGCAGGAGGCCCCGGCCCGGAAGGCGATGGAAGAGCTGCTGCATGATCATCCGCAGATCGACGGCGTCTGGACGGCCAACGACGTCATGGCCTTCGGCACGCTGACGGCGTTGCGGGAAGCGGGGCGGAGCGCGACCGTCGTCGGCATCAACGGCCTGCCCGCCGCGATCGGGCACATCGAGCGCGGCACCATGCTGGCGAGCATCGATTTCAGCGCCTTCAACATTGCGGCCATCGCCACCCATGCCGTGCTGCGACACCTCGCGGGCCGGCCGGTACCGCCCGAGATCATGGTGCCCGCGGAGCTGATCGACCGTTCGAACTGTCATCGCTGGAAGGTGCCGTTCGCTGAGCGACCGATCCCGAATTGGGCCGATTTCGTGCGATAGTGATTGCCATCATGTCGTTCAAACTCTTCCTCGCGACGATGGCGATCCTGCTGAATGGCGGCGCCGTCCTGGCCCAGGGTGTGCGCCCTGCCCCGCCGGCGGCCTCTGCACCTTCCGGTCAGATCGACCTGAACAGCGCCAGTCGCGACGATCTGATGACTCTCGACGGGATCGGCGAAGTGCGCGCCGACGCCATCATTCGGGCGCGGCCCTTCAAGGCCAAGACCGACCTGGTCGAGCGGCGCCTGATCCCGGAGGCGCTCTACGAGAAGATCGCCGACAAGGTGATGGCCCGTCCGCCGCCCGCCGCCCCTCCGTCGCGCCCGGCTCAGCCGGTTCCCAAGCGGACGTGACCGACGCCACGATCTACGCGCTGGGCACTCCGACGCCGACGCGCGCGCATCCCGGCGCGCTCGCGGTCGTCCGGCTGAGCGGGCCGCGCGCGGGCGACGTCGTGGAACAACTCACCCGCAAGCCGTTACCGGTGCCGCGCCGCATGTCCTTGCGCACCCTGGTCGATCCCTCGACCGGTGAGCCCTTCGACAAGGGTCTGGTCGTGTGGTTCGCGGCGCCCGACACCGAGACCGGCGAGCCGATGGCCGAACTGCACCTTCACGGCGGCCGCGCCGTCGTCGGCGCGGCGCTGGATGCCCTTGCGCATCTGGGCTTCTGCCGGCTGGCCGAGCCCGGCGAGTTCACGCGCCGCGCCTTCGAGCATGGCAAGCTCGACCTCACAGAGGCCGAGGGCATCGCCGACCTTGTCGCGGCCGAGACGGCAGCGCAGCGGCGGCAGGCGCTGCAGCAGATGGATGGCGCCCTGCACCGGCTCTACGAGAACTGGCGCGGCAGGGGCTTGCGGGCACTGGCCCATCTCGAGGCGGCGATCGACTTTCCCGACGAGGATCTGCCCGAGGGCCTAGCCGGCGAAGTGCGGGTCGCCATCGCGGGATTGCAAGAGGAGATCGCCGCCCATCTGAAGGATCGCCGCGGCGAGCGGCTGCGGGACGGGCTGTCCATAGCCATCATCGGACCGGCGAATGCCGGTAAATCCTCGCTGCTCAACCTCCTCGCCCGGCGGGAGGCGGCCATCGTCTCGGAAATCGCCGGCACGACGCGCGATGTGATCGAGGTGCATCTCGATCTCGGTGGCTGGCCCGTCGTGCTGGCCGACACCGCGGGCCTGCGTGAATCCGACAATGCAATCGAGCAAGAAGGCGTTCGCCGTGCGCGGGCGCGGGCGGCAGCGGCCGACCTGCGGGTGCTGGTGCTCGACGCTTCCGGCGACTGGCAGTCGGAAATGCAAGCCATCATGCACTCGACCGAGGGATGGAACCCCGTCCGGGACATCGTCGTGGCGAACAAGGCCGATCTCGTCGCGATCGACGATCCCCTCGTCGTCGCCCTGTCGACCCGGGAGGGCACCGGCCTGCCCCGGCTGCTGGAGCGCCTGCAGCAATCCGCCGAATCCGCGATGCAGGAAGGCGCCGGCGCGCCGCCGCTCACCCGGGCGCGACATCGCGAGGCGCTGATGGACTGCCGGGCATCACTGGCGCGCGCGCTGCACGCGCCGGAGGTGGTGCTGGCGGCGGAAGATCTCCGGCTGGCCCTGCGCGCCCTCGGCCGCATCACCGGGACGGTGCGTCTCGACGAACTGTTAGACGTGATCTTCCGCGACTTCTGCATCGGCAAGTGACGATTTCGGAACGACTCCCGGCTGGAGACGTTCTGGTCGCGGCATAGTTCGCGACGCGCGAGTGGTGGTTCATGCGGAAGGACAGTCTCGCTCCCTATCGCGCCCAGCGCGACTTCGACCTGACGGATGAACTGTCCGGAAAGACCTCGTCCGTCCCGAAATCCAAGCAGCTTCGTTTCATCATTCAGCGGCACGCCGCGACAAGGCTCCACTACGATCTCCGCCTCGAGCTCGATGGCACGTTCAAGTCGTGGGCCGTGACCAAGGGCCCGTCGCTCGATCCGACGGTCAAGCGCCTGGCGGTGGAAGTCGAGGACCACCCGCTCGACTACGGCGACTTCGAGGGCACCATTCCCGAAGGACAGTATGGCGGCGGCACGGTCCAGCTCTGGGATCGTGGCTACTGGATTCCCGAGGGCGATCCGCATGAGGGGCTGAAGAGCGGCGACCTGAAGTTCACCCTCGTGGGTGAGCGGCTGGAAGGGAGCTGGGTGCTCGTGCGGGTGAAGTGGGACCGCAAGGGCGGCAAGCGCACCAACTGGCTGCTCATCAAGCATCGCGATGACGCTGCGCACGAGGGCGATGACGACAGGATTCTGAAGGATCCCAAGTCGATCGCGTCCGGCCGAACGCTCGAAAAGATCGCCCGGGGCACCGGCAAGGCGCCGACACCTTTCATGACGGGCAGGAAGCGCGGCGCCGGTGCGGTGTGGCAGAGCAACCGCAAGGATGGCGGCAAGCCCGCGCCGGCCGCGAGGAGCAAAGCCAAGGCCAGGAAGGTCTCGTCGATGCCGACCTTCGTCGAGCCGCAGCTCGCCAAGTTGGTGGAGCGCGCGCCGGCGGCGGCAGGCTGGGTGCACGAGGTCAAGTTCGACGGCTATCGCCTGCAGCTTCGCGTCGAGGAGGGCGAGGCCCATCTGCGCACCCGCAAGGGGCTCGACTGGACCGAGAAGTTCGCGGCCATCGGACACCAGGCGGAGAAACTGCCGGACTGCATCCTGGACGGCGAGGCGGTGGCGCTCGACGAGCACGGCGCGCCCGACTTCGCGGCGCTGCAGGCTGCGCTCTCTGAGGGCGAGTCGGAGAAACTGATCTTCTTCGCTTTCGACCTGCTGTTTCTGGAGGGCGAGGATCTGCGTCCGCTGCCGCTGTCGCAGCGCAAGAATCGGCTCAAGGCACTGCTCGAAGGATTGAAAAGCAAACATACCGGCCTGCGTTACGTCGACCATTTCGAGACGGCGGGCGATGCGGTGCTGCAATCGGCCTGCCGCATGCACCTCGAGGGGATCGTGTCCAAGGAACTCGATGCTCCCTACAAGTCGGGGCGCGGCGGCAGCTGGACCAAGGCCAAGTGCCGGTCGGGTCACGAGGTGATCATCGGCGGCTGGACCAGCGAAGGGCGCCGGCTGCGCTCGCTGCTCGCGGGTGTCCATCGCGGCGAGGGCAAGAGCAGGAAGCTCGTCTATGTCGGCAGCGTCGGCACCGGCTTCGGCGAGAGCGTGATGCGCAGCCTGGTGCCGAAGTTGCGCGAGATCGAGAGCAAGACCAGCCCGTTCGCCGCGGGCGCGAGCCCGCCCAAGGAAGCGAACATGCATTGGGCGCGGCCCGAGCTGGTGGCCGAGATCGAGTTCGCCGGCTGGACCGGCGCGGGCAACGTGCGGCAGGCTGCCTTCAAGGGACTGCGCGGCGACAAGCCGGCCGAAGAGGTCGAGGCCGAAGTGGCCGCGAAGCCGGAGAAGGTCGAGATGGCTAAACCCACGCCGCGCAAGACCAGGAAGAGCACGCGCAAGTCCGAGACGTCTTCGGGACCGGCGATCGTGATGGGCGTGTCGATCTCCCATCCCGACAAGCCGATGTGGCCCGACGAGAAGCCGCCGGTCACCAAGCTCGAGCTGGCGCAATATTACGAGGCGGTCGGCGACTGGATGATCGATCACATCGCAGGTCGCCCCTGCTCCATCGTGCGCACGCCCGACGGGATCGACGGCAAGCAGAACTTCTTCCAGCGCCACGCCATGCGCGGGTCGTCTCATCTCCTGTCGGAGGTGAAGGTCGACGGCGACAAGAAGCCCTATCTCCAGATCGACCGCGTGGAAGGACTGGCGGCCGTGGCGCAGATGGGTGCGACCGAACTGCATCCGTGGAACTGCCAGCCCGGCAATCCCGAACGGCCGGGCCGGCTCGTCTTCGATCTCGATCCCGCGCCCAACGTGAAGTTCGCCGCGGTGATCGCCGGCGCCAAGGAGATCGCAAGCCGGCTGAAGAAGCTCGGCCTCGTACCCTTCTGCAAGACGACGGGCGGCAAGGGCCTGCACGTCGTGGTGCCGCTGACCGACGACAGGAAGAGCCCCGACTGGGACACGGCCAAGACCTTCGCTCGCGAGATCTGCCGGAGGGTCGCGGAGGACGAACCCGACCTGTACGTGATCAACATGGCGAAGAAGGAACGGACCGGCCGCATCTTCCTCGACTATCTGCGCAACGATCGCACATCGACCGCGGTCGCGCCCCTGTCCTCGCGCGCGCGTCCCGGCGCCACCGTGTCGATGCCGATCGAATGGACGCAGGTGAAGAAGGGCCTCGATCCGATGAAATACACGGTACGCACCGCACCGGCCCTGCTGAAGCGCAGCAACCCGTGGAAGGACTATGCGAAGTCCGCCCGTCCGCTGCGCGCTGCCATCGAGAAACTCGTGAAGTCGTAACGCACCCTTCGCCCCACCTACGCTCGGGATGACAAACAGCCCGGAGCAACAACATGGCCAGGAAGAAAGCAATGAGACCGACCTGGGAGGGCCATCTGCGCCTGTCGCTGGTGACCTGCCCCGTCTCGCTCTACACCGCGACCGAGCGTACCGCCGACATCCACTTCAACTTCATCAATCCCAAGACCAACAACCGCATTCGCATGCAGTCGGTCGACGCGGGGACCGGCGAACCGGTGAAACGCGCCGACCTCGTGCGCGGCTTCGCTGTCTCTAAAAACAAGTATGTGCTTCTCAAGAAAGAGGAACTCGACGCGGTCCGGCTCGAATCGACGCGCATCCTCGATATCGAGGAGTTCGTCGATGCGTCCGAGATCGATCGCATCTACTGGGACGAGCCCTACTATCTCGCGCCGTCGGGGAAAACCGGCATCGAGGCCTATGCGGTGATCCGCGCCGCCATGGAGAAGCAGGGGAAGGTCGCATTGGGTCGGGTCGTCATGCACCAGCGCGAGCGCATCTGCGCGCTGGGGCCACGCGACAACGGCATCCTTCTCACGACCCTGCGCACGCACGACGAGATCCGTGAGACGTCGGAAGTGTTCGACCGCAGCCTGCCCCGACCCAGCGCCCAGATGCTGCAGATCGCCGAGAAGATCATAGAGCAACAGGATGCGAAGTTCGATCCGTCGCGATTCACCGATCGCTACGAGGACGCGTTGCGCGAGTTGATCGCGAAGAAGAAGAATGGCGAACCGGTCGTGTCCACGGAGCCGGTGGAGGCGGACGAGAAGGTCGTCGATCTCATGGAGGCGCTGAAGAAGAGCCTGAAAGGCAGCGGCGGTCCGTCGCGCGAGAAGGCCGATCGCTTCCTCGAAGCGCACGGACGCAAGGCGAAGCCCAAGGCAAAAGCCAAGACGAAGACCCGCCGCAAGACCGCGTCGCGCAAACGCGCGGCTTAAACGGCTACTCCTGTCGCTCCCACGCCACCGGCTGCGGGACGCCGTCGACCGTGATGTGGCGGAAGGTGACGCCATAGGCGGCGTCGATCACCCCAGCCGCGAGAGCCATGTCGGGCGGGCCGTCGGCGGCGACCTTGTGGTCGGCCAGAACGACGATCCTGTCGGCGAAGCGCGCGGCCAATCCGAGATCGTGCAGCACCACGATCACGCAGGCGCCGCGGGCTGCTTCGTCGCGAAGGATCTTCATGGTCTCCAGCGCATAGGCTGGGTCGAGGCTTGCGACCGGCTCGTCGGCCAGCAGGATTGGGGCTTCCGTGGAGAGCGCCCGTGCCATCATCATTCGCGCCCTCTCGCCTTGGGACATCGTGTCGATGGGCCGGTCGGCAAGCGCCACGCCGTCCACGCGTTCGAGCGCGCACTCGATGGCCTCCGTATCTCGGCTTCCGAGGGGGCGGCTGAGATTGGCGCCATGCGGCAGTCGACCCAGCGCCACGATGTCCCGCGCGCGTAGCGGCCAGTATGCCGAGGCGGCTTGCGGGAGGTAGGCAATGCTCCGGGCGCGAAGGGCCGGATCGAGCGAGGCCAGAAGCTTGCCGTGGAGTTCGACCTCTCCGGCAGCGGGCATGTCGAGCCCCGCCAGATGACGCAGCAGTGTCGTCTTGCCGGCGCCATTGGGCCCAACGATGGCGCTGACCTGGCCGGCCTCGAAGGCGAGTTCGATGTCGTCGAGGACCACGGCATGCTCTCGCCGGCTCACCAGACCGCGAACGGCAATCGCGGTCGCGGTCATGTCGCGAGCCAGGCGGCGTGCGCCTTGCGCACCGCGCGCACAAGGAAGGGCGCACCGACCAGCGACGTGAAGACGCCGAGCTGTAGTTCGGACGCGGTCGGCAACAGGCGCACGACGATGTCGGCCCCCAGCACCAGGGCGGCACCGACCAGCATCGAGGGCACGAGTGTGCCGCCGGGCCGGAAGCTGACCCGCGACCGAATGAGATGAGGCGCGATCAGGCCGACGAAGCCGATGACGCCCGCCACGGACGTGGCCGCGCCCACCATCAGGCCGACACCGAGCGTGAGCCTGAGGCCCAGCGATCTCGTGTCGGCGCCCAGGCTGCGCGCCGTGTCCTCTCCCAGCGACAGGGCATCGAGCCAGCGGCCGGCCCCCAGAACGATGGCCGCACCCAGCACCATGAAGGGCGCGGCCATCGCGAGATATTGCAGGTCGCGGTCGACGATCGAACCGGCCAGCCAGAGCGAGATCTCCTGATAGGCGAAGGGATTGGGGGAGAGGGCCAGGACCAGGGAGATCAGTGCCGCGGCGATGGCGTTGATCGCCACGCCCATCAGCAGCAGCGACACGGTTCCCGTGCCCGACCGCACCGCGCCCATCAGCAGGGCCACCGCGATCGCGGCGCCGGCGATGCCCGCGAGCGGCAGCGCCAGCGCGAAGGCTGCCGCGAGACCGCTGTAGAAGGCGCAGACGGCAGCGAAGCCCGCGCACGCGGACACGCCGATGACGCCGGGTTCGGCCAACGGATTGCGCAGCCAGCCCTGCAGTACCGCGCCGCTCAGGCCCAGTACGCCACCGATCAGCAGGCCCAGGGTGGCGCGGGGCAGGCGCAGCTCCCAGACGATTGCCCAGCCGACCTCGTTGCCCAGCCGCCATGGCCACCAAGCCGGGCCGACCGCCAGCGACAGGAGGAAGAGCACGGGCACGAGCAGGAGGAGCCAGCGGTTCATCGGCGAGCCTCGGCCAGGCGTCGCATGACCTCGAAATTGTCGGGGCCGGCGCAGATCGAATACCGGGTGGGCACCGACGCGAGCTTCGTCTTGCCCGCCAGGGCGAGCAGCGCGTGGTGGCCGACGAACTCGGTGCCGCGCGCGGGGTTGTCGTTGGCGGTCCCGTCGAACACCAGGAGGTCAGGCTGGCCGGCGAGAACGGTCTCGAGCGACAGGCGGCCGAAAGAGCCGATGCCGAGTTCTGCGGCAAGATTGCGGTAACCGGAGAGACGCAGCAATTCGTCCATCAGGCTGCCCTTCCCCGCCGTGCCGCGATTGGCTTCGAGATAGACGGCCGTGCCGCGGGGAGCGCCGGTCCATGTCAGCCGGCCGCGCTCCTCCCGCATGCCGGCGATCAGCCTTCGGCCCACTTCCTCGCGGCCGAGCGCCGCCGCCATCTCATCGATCACGGTCTCCGACTCCTCGGTCGACGTCGCCCATGGCAGTTCGAGCACGCGCACGTCGGCGCCGCGCAGCAGACGCTTGAGAGCGGCGTGCGAACCCTGGCCGAGGATCACGAGATCGGGTCGGAGGGTCAGGATCGATTCGAAGGAGTCCCGCACCGGCGCGAGAGTTGCGGCCTGGTCGGCCAGCGCGGAGAGGCGCCGGTCCTGCGACAGGTAGCTGACGCCCACGAGCTGTCCGGGCGCCGCGAGGCGTATCGCCATCTGGTCGAGGCAGAGATTGAGCGTGACCACGCGCTGCGGCGCCTGCGCCGCCGCCGGGACGGCGGCGAGCAGCAGCATGAGGGATACGAACGCGCGTATAGGATTTCGAAAGAACCCGTCGTTTCGACCGGAGCGCCGAAAGCGCGGAGTGGAGAGACCTTCTCTCCGCCTAAAGCCGGCAAGTCGTCGACAGAAGGTCTCTCCACTCCGCAGCGCTGCGCGCTGCTTCGGTCGAGACGATGGGGATGTTCTGGTTGGCATGGTCTAAGCCGCGCTTTTGATGCGCCAGTTGGCGAGGCGGCGCGTGTCGGCCGTCCAATCGACGAGCGCGATCATCGGCTCGGGGGAGGCGTGGGAGAAGGCGATCGCACCGTTCACCGCCGCGACCGATTGGGCCGAATCGAAGTCGAGGACGTCTTTGCCGGTGCGATTGCAGACGAGGACGGGGCGGCCGGTCGTAGCGGACGCGCGTTCCCATTCGCCGTCGGGCCCGTGATGGCCCGGTGCCCAGGCGGCGGTGGACAGGAGCAGGTCGACGCCTTGCACCGCCGTTTCCTCGACGAGACGGGTCGAATACATGTCGGCGCAGACGAAGAAGCCGACCCGGCCGACGCCTTCTATCGTGAACACCGAGGTCCGGTCTCCCGGCGTCGACCAGGATTCCGAACCGACCCTGAGGGCATTGATTTTGCGATGCCGGCCGACCACCGCCCCGTCCGGGGCGAACAGGATCATGCTGTTGAAGAGTGCGCCATTGTCCGGTGCGGCCTCCGGCGTGCCGAGCACCAGAGATGCTCCGGTCTCCCGAGCGAGCGCGCCGGCCCAAGCAAACAACGCGGATTGCCCGCTCGCGATCCAGTCGGTGCCCACGAGGTCGCGGAAGCCATAACCGCTCACGGCGAGCTCGGGTGTCACGATCAGCCGGGCGCCGCTCGCCGCGGCTCGCCGCACGGCCTGCTCGAGGGCGTTTCTGTTCGCCGCAATCTCCCCGGGCCGGGGCGCGAGATGAAGCAAGGCGATGGTGGTCGTCGGGGCGGCGGTGGCTGGGGTCACGGTAGCGAAAGCTACGCCACCGGCGAGGACTTGCAGCAAGTTTCGCCGGTGGCGCGGAAGCATCGCATCGCTCAGAAGCGGGCCTTCACGCCGAAGAAGGCCTGGAAGTACGGCGCCTGGAAGCCTTCCGGCTCCTCATACA
>JAGNNA010000542.1 GCA_017990895.1 Reyranella sp. | reverse complement strand
TCGCGGTATTCGGTCAACGTCCCGGTCGGTGGTTCCGACCAACGTCAAATCGGGCTCATGGGCACTGGCAGAGCGGGTTCGGGAATCTGCGCGATTCCGCATCGCGACGCCGTCCTTTCCACCCTTGGTTTCGGCCAAACCGGACCGGCATTGAGGCCTATGGGCGCCGGACGCTCATGCATCTTCTAAAGATAATCCCTAGAAATCCATTGCCGGCAATTGTTTACGACCCGTCGGAACCGATGCTAGACTCGGGTCCTCAACCCACCTCGCCCGGGGAGACGATCGTGAAGCAACCCTACGGACTGCCACGGGTCTGGGGCCCCTACGACCAACTGGTGGTCCGGTTCGACCCGGAGCAGCATGCCCTGTGGTACAGCCTGCGACCGCGCGGGCGGCCCTGCTTCAACCTCGATCTCCTGGACGAGTTGCGCCGTTTCCAGCACCGCGTCGAGCAGGTCAACCTGGGACCGGGGACCGACGGCGAGTCGCTGCCCATCCGCTACATGATCCTGGCCAGCACCGTACCCGGGGTGTTCAACCTGGGAGGCGACCTGCAGCTGTTCGCGGGGATGATCCGCAACCAGGATCGCGAGGGGCTGTTCCGCTACGCAAAGGCCTGCATCGACGTCCTCTACCCCAACTGCATCAGCTTCGAACTGCCGATGACGACGATCACGCTGGTCCAGGGCGACGCCCTCGGCGGCGGGTTCGAGGCCGCGATCTCGAGCAACGTCGTGATCGCCGAGGAGAGCGCCAAGTTCGGCCTGCCCGAGGTGCTGTTCAACCTGATCCCCGGCATGGGCGCCTACAGCTTCCTCATCCGGCGCCTGAGCCCGGACATCGCCGAGCGCATCATCATGAGCGGCGAGTTGATGACCGCGCGGCGCATGCAGGAACTCGGACTGGTCGACGTCGTGGTCGAGGACGGGCACGGCCAGCATGCCGTCGAGCACTTCATCCGCCGCCATCAGAAACGCGGCAACGCCCACAACGCGATGAATCGCCTGAAGCAGGTCATCAACCCGGTGACCTACGAGGAGCTCATCACGATCACGAAGATCTGGGTGGATACGGCGCTGCGGCTCCACGAGCGCGACCTCCGGATGATCGAGCATCTCGTGGCGGCCCAGAACCGGCGCCTGCAGCAGCAGAAGCAGCAGATGGAACAGGATCCGCCGGCGGCCCTGGAGGGCCGGGCCTGAGACTGCTGTCACTGTCGGGAGATCGATCGGGGCGCGCAGGCGACTGGACCCTCAGCAGCCTAGGCGAGTTGGCGCGCGCGCAGGCCGAGCCGCTGGACGGCGGCCGCGACGTCGGCGATGCGAAGCGGCTTCGAGAGGTGCTGGTCCATCCCGGCGTCCAGGCACTGCTGGATATCCGCTTTCGTGGCTTCCGCCGTCACCGCAAGGATCGGGATGCTGGCGATCTCGTCGCCGCGCGCGCGGATCCGCGCCGCGGCCTCGTAGCCGTTCATGACCGGCATGCGGATGTCCATCAGGACCAGGTCATATTCGCCCTCGCCCACCATCCGCACCGCCTCGGCGCCGTTCTCGGCGATGTCCACGCTGATCCCGATGCGCTTGGCCAGGTTCCGCACCACGACCTGGTTGAACTTGTTGTCCTCGGCAACCAGGGCGCGCAAGCCGAAATCCGGCAGCACGGCCGGCTCGGGCACCGGCACTGCGACGGGCTTCTCGGTGCGCTCGAGCCGGAGCAGGACCGTGAACGTCGAGCCCTTGCCCTCGGTCGACTTGACGGCGATGTCGCCGCCCATCATGCGCGCCAGCTTGCGGCTGATCGCCAGGCCCAGCCCGGTGCCGCCGTAGCGCCGCGTCGTTGAATTGTCTGCCTGCTCGAACTGGCGGAAAATGGCGCCCAGACGGTCGGCGGGGATGCCGATGCCGCTGTCGCGGATCTTCAGTTCCAGGTTGCAGCCGTCGGCGAAGTCGCCGGCGCGGCAGGTGACCCGGACGCCGCCACGCTGCGTGAACTTGATCGCATTGCCCACCAGATTCAGCACGATCTGGCGGATGCGCGTGGGATCGCCCAGGAACCAGCCGTGCGCGGCCGGCTCGACCTCGAACTCCAACTCGATGCCCTGGTTCTCGGCCGAGGTCCGCAGCAGGGAATGGATGTCACCGAGGACCTGCTCCAGGTCGACCGGCACCGATTCCAGCGCCAGGCTGCTGGACGTGATCTTCGAGTAGTCGAGGATGTCGTTGATGATGTTCAGCAGCGACTCGACGGAACGCGTGATGATGTGCAGGTACTCGCGTTGCTGGGTGTCGAGGTTCGTCGCACTGAGCGTCTCGGCCATGCCGAGCACGCCGTTCATCGGGGTGCGGATCTCATGGCTCATCGTGGCCAGGAACTGGTCCTTGGCCTTGTCGGCCAGCCGCGACTGCGCGAGTTCGATCTTCAGCTCGGAAACCTGGCGCAACCGCCGCAACACGCCCAGGAAGAAGACCGGCAGGACGATGATGCCGATGAACAGCCCCACGCCGACGTTCAGGTGCGTGCTCCAGTACTCGTCCCACATCAGCAGCGAACCGAAGCCCAGGCTGCCGGCGACGATGCCTACCTTCAGGAAGCGTTCCCCGAAGCGGATGCCGTTGCCGATGATCACCCACAGGATGATGGGATAGAACGAGGCCACCTTCGCCCCGCCCAGGTGCATGAAGAACGTCATGATGCCGAGGTCGGCCA
>JAGNNA010000541.1 GCA_017990895.1 Reyranella sp. | reverse complement strand
AGCGGGAGCGGCCGGCCCGGATCACCAGGCTGCTGTTGTCCGAGGCCGCCTCCAGTTCGACCTGGGCGCCATCGGGCAGCTTTCGGACGATCTCGTACAACGTGTGGGCCGGCGCTGTCGTCGAGCCGGTCTTGGAGGCGCTGGCCTCAACCGACTCGGTGATGGCGAGGTCCATGTCGGTCGCGGCGAGACTCAGCCGGCCCTTCTGCGCGGTGATCAGCACGTTGGACAGGATCGGGATGGTATTCCGACGCTCGACGACACTCTGGACATGGGCCAGGGCCTTCAGGAGGGCCGCCCGTTCGATCGTCAATTTCATGTTTTGGTCGCCGTAGTCAGGGCCGGATTGATTCTCGTTCATGGCCCGTTCCAAGGGCCGCGAGAGGCACCGGAGGAACGGTTGAAAAGTATATCACGCCGACTGTCCGCGGGAAGCAATTTCGCTGTTTCTAGAGGCATTTAGAGCCGTGGAAGCCACGCAGAAAGGGCCCCTTGCGGGGCCCTTTCCACACGGAGTTCCTGTGGTTCTCAGCCCTGCAATTGCCGCTTGAGGAGTTCGACGTCCTCGGCAATCGACAGGTCGGAAACTTTGAGTTCCTCGATCTTGCGCACGGCATGCATGACCGTCGTGTGGTCGCGGTTGCCGAAGCGCTTGCCGATCTGCGGCAGGCTGAGGGTCGTGAGCTGCTTGGCGAGATACATCGCCACCTGGCGGGGCCGGGCGACCGAGCGGGCGCGCCGCGGCGAACTCATCTCGGCGAGCTTGATGTTGTAGTGGGCGGCGACCCGCTGCTGGATCTCGTCGACCGTGACCTTGCGGTCGGCCTGGCGCAGCAGGTCGTGCAGCACGTCCTGCGCCATCTCGACGGTGATCTCGCGGCCGATCAGCTGGCCGTGCGCGACGACGCGGTTCAGGGCGCCCTCGAGCTCGCGGATGTTGGTGCTGATCTTGTGCGCGAGGAACTCGAGCACGTTGGCCGGCACCGGCACCCGGGCGTTCTCTGCCTTGGTCTGCAGGATCGACAGGCGCAGCTCGTAGGTCGACGAGTGGATGTCGGCCACCAGGCCGCTGCCCAGCCGCGAGCGCATGCGCTCCTCGATGTCCTGCAGCTCGCTCGGCGGCTTCTCCGAGGACAGGATGATCTGCTTGTTCTGCTCGACCAGTGAGTTGAACGTGAAGAAGAACTCGTCCTGGCTCGCTTCCTTGCCGCAGATGAACTGCACGTCGTCGACCATCAGCACGTCGACGTTGCGGAACAGCTCCTTGAACGGGCCGGTGTTCTTGGTGCGCAGCGCCTGGATGAAGCGGTTCACGAAGCTCTCGGCCGTCAGGTAGAGAACGCGGGTCTTGGGATCGCGCTCGCGGATGACGTGCCAGATCGCGTGCATCAGGTGGGTCTTGCCGAGACCGACGCCGCCGAAGATGTAGAGCGGGTTGCGCTCGGGGAGCGGCATGTCCTGCTCGGAGATGTTGCGCGCCGCCGCGTACGCGAACTCGTTGGGCTTGCCCACGACGAAGTTCGCGAAGGTGTAGCGCGCTTCCGGCGCCTGCGAGATCTCGTCGGCGCCGCGGCCGATCGAGGGACCCATGCGCGGCATCGGCGGCTGGTGATTCTGCGAAGAGGGCACGGGCGGCATCGCGATGATCTCGTTCGGCCGGCGCGGCGCCGGCGGCGGCACGAGGTTCACCTCGACGTTCTTCACCTCGCCGTTGACCGACTGCCAGTAGGCGAGCACGCGGTCGCCATAGTGACGGCCGACCCAGTCGCGCACGAAGCGCGTCGGCGCGTAGAGGCGCAGCTTGCCGGCTTTCAGTTCACCCAGCTCGACCTCGCCGAACCATGTCTTGAAGGCCTTGTCCCCAATCTCCTTGCGAAGCCGATCGCAGACGCGCACCCAATGTGCTTCGAGCTCCTTTCGGCCCGCCCCTTCATCCATGCCTGCCCCCGCAAATTCGTTGTTTTCAAATGCTGTGTTGTTATTGCCCTGGATCGGCGCTTGAATTCGATTCACGTCTGTCTCCACGGAAGCCCCGCTGCCTTCCATCCCCTCGTCGCGCCGCGCTTGCCCTGCGCATCAAGGGGCCCCTCAAAGCCGTCTGCCACATTGAGACACGTACTGTATCCGGCCGCGGCCATGGCTTTCGCCGCCGCGACCGACCTCACTCCACTTCGACACAGAAAGAGCAGCGGGACCGCCTTGTCCGCCAGCGCCTCCGAAAGCGCGCCGACGAAATCCGGATTGACCTGCATGCTCGGGAAGACCTGCCACTCGACCAGGCCCGGCTTCTTGTCGAGGCCGGCAAGGTCGGGCACGCCCACATAGTTCCACTCGGCGCGCGTACGCACGTCGATCAGGATCGCATCCTTGAGTTCGCCGAGAATCTTCCAGGCAACCGCAGGAGTGACGTCGCCAGCGTAGCCGGCTGCGGGGGACACTTCGAATGTGTCTGCGATCTTGTTGTCTTTCGACATGGCCCCCCGCTTTCATTCGTCGAAGCGAGGCGTTGTCCGGCGAGCCAGCAATCGAAGGCGACACACAACATGGCAAGAGGGAACGAGGGATTTTCAGCGAGCGTCGCTTATGGAACGCTTCATCTTCTTATCGATCGTCGAACTTGCGAAGCGTTGTGTACCTGTCTCCCTCGTTCGTCGTTCGATGGAGAGGAATCCCCTCTTCTCCATCTGGCTCGCGATCCAAGCGCCCCACGCCCCG
>JAGNNA010000540.1 GCA_017990895.1 Reyranella sp. | reverse complement strand
GCTCCGATGAGGAGTTCTTTTCTCTTAGGCTGCCAGCGCGTCGCTGATCACCTTGAGGGCGCTGTCGATGTCGGCCTTGTTGACGTCGAGATGGGTGACGGCGCGGATGCGGTTGCCGGCGGCGGTGCCCATGCCGACGCCGCGCTCCTTGCAGGCATCGACCAGCCTGGCCGGCGTCCAGCCGGGCTTGGTGACTTCGAAGAAGACCAGGTTGGTCTCCATGCGCGGCACGTCGATCTTCAGGCCCTTGATGTTGGCGATGCCTTCCGAGAGATGGCGGGCATTGTCGTGGTCCTCGGCGAGGCGGTCCCAGTTGTGTTCGAGGGCATAAAGCGCCGCAGCGGCGATGATGCCGGACTGGCGCATCGAGCCGCCCAGCATCTGCTTCTGGCGCCACGCCTCGTGGATGAATTCCTTCGAGCCCGCCAGGCTGGCGCCCACCGGCGCGCCCAGGCCCTTGGTGTAGTCGAGCCACAGCGAGTCGACGCAGGCGGCATAGTCGCTCGCCTTCGTGCCCGACTTCACGGCCGCGTTGCAGAGGCGGGCACCGTCCATGTGCAGGCTGAGGCCGGCCTCGCGCGCCACCCTGGTCACGCCCTGCATGGTGGCGAGGGGCCAGACGGTGCCGCAGCCGCCGTTCGAGGTGTTCTCGATCGACACGAGGCGCGATCGCGGGGCGTTGCGGCTGTTGGGATCGCGGATGGCTTCCTTGACCTGCTCGCCGGTGAACACGCCGTTGGGGCCGTCGAGCATGCGGATCATGACGCCGGCATTGGCGGCGGTGCCGCCGGTCTCGGCGTTGATGATGTGTGCCGTGCGATCGGTGATCACCTCGTCGCCCAGCCGGCAATGGACGCGGATGGCGATCTGGTTGCCCATGGTGCCGCTCGGCAGGAACACCGCGTCTTCCTTGCCGAGCAGCTCGCACACGCGGTCGCGCAGGCGATTGACGGTGGGATCCTCCATCTTCTGCTCGTCGCCGACCTCGGCGTCGGCCATGGCCTTCCGCATGCCGGGGGAGGGCTTGGTCTTGGTGTCGCTGTAAAGGTCGATGAAACGGTTTTGCATGGCGTGTCCTGATCTCCTGCGCCACCATACCGGCAATCGCCAGGAGGAGGAAACATGAGCCAGTTTGCGGCCGCACCCACAGCTTCGGTCATGCCGGAGGAGCTGCTCTACGCCGTCGACGGCGCGATCGCGACGATCACGCTCAATGCGCCGCAGCGCATGAACACGATTTCCGGTCCCATGCTGAAGCAGCTCACCGATGCGCTGGTGAAGGCGAATGAGGATCGCGCGGTGCGCGTGGTGATCCTGACCGGCACCGGCCGCGCGTTCTGCGCCGGGCTGAATCTCGAGGCGCAGAACAAGGGCACCGACAATCTGAGCGTCGGATCGGGCGCGACGCCGACAAACATCGATATGCGCAACACACCGCCGCCGGTCCTGCATGCGATGGACAAGCCGGTGATCTGCGCCCTCAACGGCTCCGCGGCCGGCTACGGTCTCGACCTGGCGCTGGGCGCCGACATAAGGGTGATGGCGCAGTCGGCCAAGCTCGCCGCCTCCTATGCCAAGCGCGGCGTCCTGCCGGAGTCCGGCGGTACCTGGTACCTGCCGCGCATGCTGGGCTGGGCCAAGGCCGCGGAACTGATCTTCACCGGCCGGACCCTGACCGCCGCGCAGTCGCTGGAGATCGGCCTGGTGAACAAGGTCGTTGCGGACGCCGACGTCATGGGCGCCGCCCGCGAACTGGCGCTGGAGATCGCCGCGAATGCGCCGCTCGCTATCCAGGCAGCCAAGCGCATGATGCGCATGGCCTGGAACGAGCCGTTCAACGAGCACGTCCATCATGTCTTCCTGCAGCTCCTGCCGCTGATGCAGACGGACGACATGAAGGAAGGCATCAAGGCCTTCCTGGAGAAGCGCGAACCGAAATTCACCGGCCGGTGACGGCCCGCGCTGAAGCGCGCGTCAGTCCATCACGATCGCGACGCGGCCGGTGACGCTGCGCTCGAGGAGCGCGCGCATCGCCTGGGGCGCCTCGGCGAGGGCGAAGGTCCGGTCGACATGCGGGCGGCAGAGACCCTGTTCGCACCAGCCGCGGATGCGCTCGGCGAGGGCGAAGGTGCGTTCCGCCTCCTCGAAGCGCGCATCGTGCGGGCTCCAGCCGACATAGTAGCCGTAGTTGAAGCCCATCACGGCCAGGGTCTTGACCAGCAGGATGTTGGCCGGGATCTGGGGAATCGTGCCGCTGGCGAAGCCGATGGGACAGATGCGCCCGCCCACGGCCATGCACCGAAGGGATTGGGTGAAGACGTCGCCGCCCACCGGATCGTAGACCCGGTCGACGCCGCGGCCGCCGGTGAGCTTCAGCACCTCTTCGCGGAAATCCGACGCGCTGTAATCGATCACATGGTCGGCGCCATGCGCCTTGGCGAACGCCGTCTTGCGTGCGCCGCCCGCAGTGGCGATCACGGTCGCGCCGAGGATCTTGCCGATCTCGACCGCCGCCATGCCCACGCCGCCGGCCGCCGCATGGACCAGCAAGGTGTGGCCCGGCTGCACGTCGAGCCCCTCGGGCCAGGTGAGAGCGCCAGCCGATGTGGGATACGAAATCGCGAGCTGGATCGCTTCCACGAAGCCCACGGTACGCGGCTTCGGAAAGACGTTGACCTCATGGGCCACGACTTCCTCGGCAAGCCCGCCCCAGTCGAGC
>JAGNNA010000180.1 GCA_017990895.1 Reyranella sp. | reverse complement strand
CCTGACCACCGCATGCCCGAAATTGAGCCTCATCGAACGGATGAGACCTGTCCAACATCTGGAGGCTCAAATGACCAAGTTTTTCGACAACTTCGCTGATCTCGCCAGCTTCATCGCGACCGAGACCGGAGATCATGACCGCAGCTCGACATATGAACGCGCCTTTCTCGAACATGACGAGCGCGCCAAACTGTCCCCGGTTGAAGACACGTCTCCGCTGGAGACGCCCGATCCCGATCAGAGCCGCGCTGCCGTCGAAATGGTGATGGCGACGCTCTTCGACGTCTTTCGCGACACCCGCCTCGAGCCGTTCACGGCCGATCTTGCCTGGGGCTTCGTCAACAGCTTCCACGTCGTCGCCAAGCGGATCAACGACCGTGAGGACGATGCGGCAAAGGAGCTCGGTGACCTCGCCCGCAGCTTCGACCCAAGCGAGATCTACGCGCAGCAGATCGAGGACGCGCAGATCCTCTGCCAGACTCTGCAAAGCTGCCGCGATGCCATGGAATGCATGCGCGACCATGCCGCCGAAGTCTTCCGGGTGGAGACCGGACGCCCCTATGCGCCAACACGCGGAAGCCGGGTCTCGTCGGGCGTCACCGCGTCGATGATCGACGCCCGCGACTTCCTCGCCGCTCGGTCCCGGGAACGCCGGGAGCAGTACCTCCCCGAGGGACCTGTGGTGATCTTCTCCGGAGGACAAATCTGGGAGGATCATGACCTGCTCTGGAGGGGCCTCGACAGCATCCGGGCGCGTGTCCCCGAAATGGTCCTCGCAACCACCGCACAGACCAAGGGCTGCGATGCCATCGCGCAGGCCTGGGCATCCGCTCGCGGCGTCAAATCGATCCAGTTCCGGCTCGACCGGCGCCTCGGCGCAAAGGCGGCTTTCGTCCGAAACGACCGTCTACTCATGCTCAACCCGGTGGAAGGGGTCATCTGTGAAGGCTCTGGCATCCAGATGAACCTCGCCCAGAAGCTCCGCCGGGCCGGTGTCCCGCTCCACGTCGTCAAGCTCGACCAGCAAAAGCACGTCGCCGCGCCCTCTAAAGGGCGGGGCCGAGTGTCAGGCGCCACGATCGACGAACGCCCGAGCAATCCGCGCACCGCAAACCATATGTGATCCTCGAAACTGAGGGGCTCTGGCCATCGCCGGGGCCCCTCCTTCCATCACATCCAGAGGAAAGCGGGCCAGCGGCTGGGCAGGGACTTCCCTGCTACTCTGCCTGCATCGCGACCCACCCGGTCCGCAGCCGCGGCATGATCCCGGGAGGAAAGAAACTCTCTCACAGAATTCCGATTCTGTCAGACGTCCGGGACCGCCTCAAGGACGGCGGGGCCCCACCATTTTCTTCGGCGGATCACGCGCAGCGAATATCCTCGCAGATCCGGTGGCCGCCGAAGAAAATCGTGACCCCCACCGCCGCTTCGCGGTCGCTGCGCGATCCTTGACCCGGCCCCGGACGCCCGACGCGCCGCTCCTGTCATTCAAGACAGACAGGAGCACATCATGTTGAACATCTCGACAAGCGCCGCCGCCGCCAATGCCGCATACTTCGCAGCCGTCGCCAACGCCGAGCGCCGGGCGCTCTCCAGCTACTTCGATCAGCATGTCATCGCCGACGAAGACCATCGCTACATCGCCATCGACGAGGGCGACTATGGCGCGCTGTCGCAGGGGTTGATCGACCGCATCGTCTACACGGCGGCGGGCGGCCTCATCGACGAACATTGAGGGGGAGAGGCGGTAACGCCTCCCTCTTTTTTGCTCGACAGGAATGCGGACACGGGGGGCATCGAGCCCCCCATGTCCGCGCCGCGAAGGAAGCATTCGCGGCAATATGGTCAGGCCGTCAGCCTTTTCTCGACTTCCGCTATACCCAGCGCCCTGATGCGCCCGAGAAGTCGACCGAGCCGTCCTGCGTCAAGCTTCAGAAGCCCGGCTTTGTCGATATCGGCGATCGCCTGCTCGCGCTCTCGTTCCTCGAGCCGTTGTTGGCGCTCCTCAAGCTTCCGCGCCTCGGCGGCGATCGCCGCTCGTTCCTGTTCCAATGTACGTGCCATGACCGGCCCTTTCGTTCACGCTGATCGGGCTGCGAACGAGAAGGACTATATGCTGCGCGGCGCGCTCGGTCGAGAGTGTGAGCGGCCCCGACCGCCGCCGCGCCTGCTAGTGCCGCGCCCAATCCGAGCGATCCGGCCCGCCCGCGTCCTGCAGGATCAAGTCGCGGGGCATCCCCATACGCAGATGATAGCCGCGCGGCGCAAGTTCGAGTGGCCCGAGGATGCGATTGGCAAGCTCGGAATCGAAGATGTCGTGTTCGGTCATCGGCCGCTGTCGCTCGGCGATGTCGATAGCATGCTGAAGCGCCGCCGAAGCGTCGGACCCCCCGCCGGAATCGAAAAGCTCCAGCGCTTCGCGCATCAGCGCAATGGCTCTCGCTTCGAGAACATCGGCCGCCACATCAGCCATCGTCGGTTCCTCCTCTCGGACCAGTCGTTCGCGCCCTGCCAGACACCCGAACTCCCGCGCGTTCCGCGCGGGAGCCGCCGGGGTTGGTAACATGCGAACACACATGCGCCGAAACTTTTGGCCCGAGGGCTTGGACATATGTCACGGCACCCCGGAAATCAGATTTCCGAGTTGCTGTGTTCGCGGGATTACCAGTCCCGACGCCGCGCATTTCCGCGGCGCCACATCCGCCTAGCAGACACCCGCAACCCAGCCAAGGCGCTTCGGCGCTGGAGGTTGGCGCGGCGCTGCCAATTCGCTTCCGTCCGCCGGACGGAGCCATGCCTCGCCGGACGCGGTTTCGCATGCGAGCCGGTCAACACCCCTGAACTTCCAACATCCCGATTCAGCCTGGTACAGAGGCACACCGAACGCACCTGAAGGTGCCTGGTTTCGCTTATAAATCAGCGTGATATGCTAGGTGTCAGACGTGTGCTCTCGTGGGACAGCCAAGGGATTGGCGAGAAGTCCCGGAAACGCGGGGCCTTGGCGTGTTCGCCCGGAACACGGCTCCCGCGCCGGCCACGGCAATCTTGTTCGCCGTGCCAAATTCCGCTATAATCGCCAGCAGTTCCTGAGACCCCGCCAGCCTCCCTGCCAGGAGGCCTGGTTTGTCTACTCCCAACAAGCATTGCACGGTGCGGCTCGACCGCGCCAAATATGAGCGGATCGTGCTGCTCGCCGCAGAAGGCGACTGCACGCCTTCGGACATCATCCGGGCCGCCGTTGACCGGTATCTCGCGGGGAGCGATCTGCTTGCGTCGAGCTGTCGGCGCATGGCCCGCATCGGCGAGTATCAGCACCTCGCGCTCGACATCATCATCCGCGAGCAATTCCCTGAATATCGTGACCGCCTGGTGGCGGAAACCGACCGGCGACTGGAGCAGTTCCATGGCGCATGAGGACATCCGCTCGGACGGTCGGCCCATCCCTCTGACCCATCATTCGGCGCGCGGAAACGTCCAGCGCAATGCCGGGAATTTCACGCGCGGCAGCCAGCTCCTGACCCATGAACTCCTGATGTGGATCTCGGGCGCGCGGTTGCCCGTGATCCTGTGGTTCTTCCTGTTCGTTGCGGCCTGGCTCATCATCATGTCGATCAAGCTCGACGAGCACGGATTCCAGCTTGTCTGCATGAAGATCTATTCGGCCTTTTGGGGTTGGGTCGACCTCGATCCCGCCAAGCGGGTGAATGTCACGCTGCCAACCGGCGAGATCGAGCGCACGGTCATGCAGGCGGTCCCCTATATCCCCGAAGTCATCAGGGCCTGGGATACCGCAACGCGCGGTCTTCTGGGCGCTTTCCTCATCTCGATTTTCATCGCGATCCCGACGGCGATATGGTTCATCGACCTATCGCATCGGCGGGGCCGGTCCATCCTGCAGGAGCGCCACGAGCGCGGCGCCATGCTCGTCGACCGCGCGCTCCTGCGCGCTGAGATCCTCGAACATAACCAGGCCCGGTACGAGGAGGATGTGCATGCGCATTGCCCCGGGCACTCGCCTGCCGCGGTGCTCGCGATGCCGTTCCGTGCCCGCAAGGAAGCTGGCATCCACCACCCTTATCTGCTCGCCGGGATTCCCTTTCCGCACCGCACCGAGCAGTCGCATGTCATGCTCATCGGCACGACGGGATCGGGCAAGACCACGGAACTCAGGAGCCTCGTCGCGCAGATGACCCTGCCGCGCACGCGGTCCCTGCGCACATGGTTCATGTTCGACGAGCTTGGTGCGCTGCACCGATTGCCCGCGATCGAGAACGGGCTCCAGACGGGCCGCGCCTTCGGCGGTGCGATGGTCCTCGGCATCCATAGTTTCGAAAAGCTGGTCGAGGTTTATGGCGAGCAGGGTGCGCGCAATCTCGCCTCGCTCGCGCGCACCAAGCTCATTCTTGCGACCGCGGATCTGGACACCGCGGAGCAATGCGCACGCTATATCGGCAACCGCGAAGTCCGGCAGATGGATGAGGCCTATAGCTATGGCTATAACAACACGCGCGACGCCTCGACGCTGACTCCGCGCAAGCAAGTTGAGCCGCTCGTGATCGCCGACGACATCACCAATTTGCCCGCGCTTCACGGGTTCGTGAAATTCCCCGACGGCTTTCCCGCGGCGCGCATCCTGCTCGAGTGGAAGGACTATCCGGCCGTGGCCGAAGGCCATGTCGCGCGCGCCGATGTCAGCCCGGTTCGCTCGAAGCGCGCCGAAGAGGCGTTCGGGCAAGAGGAGGATGGCGAAGCGGGCGGACGGGATGGCGCATCGCAGGTGTCGGAGGGTGAGGCCGAACCGCGCAATGTCGCGCGCGATCTGGCCGCCCGTATCCTTTCTGTCGAGCCAGAGCCGAGCGAGGAGACGGCGCCGCGCGAGGCGCCGACCACGGGCGCGCCGGGCGGGGCGCCGGCACCCGCGAGCGAAGCACCAGCGCGGTACGCAGGCCAGCCGTCGGCGGAGGCTGAAGCGCCAGCGCCGAGCCGGGATCCCGGTGCCAAGGGACAGGTCGCAACGCCGCCTGTTCCGGAGGATTTGACGCTTTTCGAACTGCGACAGGCGTTCGGAAACGGGCGAGAGGATGACGGCCTCGATATCGGCATCTGAGCCATGCTGTCGATCGCACCCGTACGCTCGGCCGCAGGCGCTGCGAACTATTTCGCGAAGGACGATTATTACACCGTCGAGGGCTCCTCCGAGGTCAGTCTTTGGGCGGGGGAAGGTGCAACCGATCTCGGGCTTTCTGGAGAGGTCACGAAAGACGGTTTCGAAGCGATATTGAACGGGAGCCTTCCAGACGGCGAGGCGGTCGCGCAGGTCGAGAACCGGCGCGCAGGATTCGACCTTACCTTCTCGATGCCAAAGTCCGCGTCGGTGATGGCCTATGTCGCAGGGGACAAGCGCATCCTCGCCGCCAACATGGCCGCGGTCGCCAAAACCATGGCATGGGTCGAGAAGAATCTCGCGGAAGGACGGCGCGATGTGGAGGGCCGCAAGGTTCCGGTCCAGACCGGCAATCTCGTCTATGCCCTCTTCCAGCACGACACGAGCCGGGCTCTCGATCCCCAGGGTCATATCCATGCCGTAATCGCCAATCTCACACGCATGCCGGGGGGCAAATGGCAGGCGCTGCACGCCGACAAGCTGTGGAGCCGCAACACCGTCATTGGCGCGATCTATCACGCGCATCTGCGCGGCGAGCTGGAGCGCCTCGGATATAGCCTCGACATGAAGGGAAAGCATGGAACCTTCGAGATCGCGGGGGTCCCGAAGGCTGTTCTTGCGGAGTTCAGCCAGCGGCGCGCGGAAATTCTCGAGCGCGCGACGCATCTCGGCATCAAGTCGCCGGAGGGCTTGCGCGAGATCACGAAACGGTCGCGCGATCCCAAGCTCGGCGTCGAGGATCGTGCGGCGCTGAAACAGGAATGGGCCAGCCGGGCGGCCGCACTCGGTTTCGACGGCAAGGCGCTCGCCGCGGCAGCCGAAGCGCGGTCCGTCTTCGTTCCCGCGGACAGCATTTTCGACAAGGGTTATCGCGCGATATCGGACGCGATCGACACGGCGCGCCAGCGGCTCGGCGGGCTGCTCCGCCCCCACGATCCCCTCGTCGACACCGGCCTCGCCCGTGCGGTAGCCTCGCCCGCCGCGGCGAGGACCCAGCTTGCCGTTGCATCGGCGGTTCGCATCCTTGGCGAGCGGGAAGCAGCCTGGCCTGTCGATACGCTCGCCAAGACCGCGCTCGATCTCGGTCTGAAGGGCGTCACGATCGATGGTGTCGAGCGCCGGATCGTGACGCTCGTCGACAGGAGACAGCTCATTCCTGGCGTCGCGGCGGCTGCCGACCGGACCGGGCGCATGGTGACGACGCGCGAGGCGCTCCAGACCGAGGAGACGATCCTCGCGGCCGTCGATAAAGGGCGGGGGTCGGCGAGCCCTGTCGTCTCGGCGGAAGCCGCGCCGGGCCGCCTCCAGGACGCGGCCGAGCGGCCCCTCAATCCGGGCCAGCTCGCGGCCGCGACGATGATTCTTTCTTCCCCCGATCGTTCGGTCGTTGTGCAGGGCGTCGCGGGCGCCGGAAAGTCGACCATGCTCCAGGCGGTCGCGCGTGTCGCGCAGGCTGAAGGGCGTGTGATCATGGGGCTTGCCTTTCAGAACAAGATGGTTGCCGACCTTGCCGAGGGGGCGGGGATCAAGGCGCAGACGATCGCCTCTTTCGTGCTGGCCAACGAGCGGTTTATCGCGGAGCAGGGGACGGATCGACACCAGGCGGCGCGCGCGTCTTTCGCTGGCAGCATGCTTGTTGTCGATGAGACTTCGATGGTCTCGAGCAGCGACATGCTGAAGCTCCACGGCATCGCCGAGGCGCTCGGCGTGGACAAGCTCGTTCTCGTCGGCGATCGGCAACAACTGTCCTCGATCGACGCAGGCAAGGCGTTCGCGATGATCCAGGCGGGCGGCGGCACAATGGCGCGAATGGACATGAACATCCGTCAGCGCACCGATCAGCTGCGCACGGTCGCGGCGCTCGCCAATATCGGCAAGGCTGGGGCCGCACTCGCGGTACTCGGCGACAACGTCATCGAGGAAGCCGATCCCGCCTCGGCAGCGGCTGATCGCTGGCTCGCGCTTCCGCCCACGGAACGCGAGGTGACCGCGATCTTCGCTTCGGGCCGCGACGCCCGGACCGTCATCAACGAACGCATCCAGGACGGTCTGGTCGCCGAAGGGAGCGTGAAGGGCGAGGCTTTTCAGGTCACCGTTTATGAGCGGATCAACACGACCCGCGAGGAGCTGCGACATGTCTCGACCTACCGCCCCGGCGAGACCCTTGAAGTGGGCGCCGGCGGTGCGCGGGATGTCGGCATCGCGGCGGGGCGCTACGACGTCGTCAGGATAGTTCGCAGCGGCAAGGTCGAGCTCGCCGATGGGCGACGACGGATACGCTTCGATCCGCTCAAATTGTCCCCGACCGAACAGCGCGACCGCCTGCAGCTCGCCGAGAAGAAGTCGCTCGCGCTGCGGGAAGGCGATCGCATCCGCTGGACCGCCAACGACAAGGCGCGCGGCCTGTTCAATTCGGCCTTGGCCCGTGTCGCGACGGTCGAGAGCGGCGCGATCGTAGTGGAGACGGCGGATCGGCAGCAGCTGCGGCTCGCGGAGGGCGATCCGATGCTGTCGCGGCTCGACCTTGCCTATAGTCTAAACATGCACATGGCGCAGGGGATCACGACCGACAAGGCCATAACCGTCATGTCGTCGCATGAGCGGCATTTGTCGAACCAGCGGCTGTTCAACGTCGCCGTGACGCGCGTCCGCGACGCGCTCACCATGATCGTCGACGACAAGGAGAAGCTGTCGCGCCAGCTCGATATGAATCCGGGCAATAAGACATCCGCCCTGGAAACTCTCGGCCGCATCGATATCGATGGGCGCCGGGGCTCGGCGCCGGAGGCGCCGTTCGATCCTGGGCCGATCGACGGTCTGGGGCTGCCCGATATACCCGCGGCTGGAGGCGAATTGCCGCCATTGCCGGCGGGTCCAGCAACCGAGGGCGCCGGCAACGGCAAGACACCCGACGCGCCCGACAAGAGCGGCCGTAGTGACACTTTGCCCCCGCTGCCGGAGCGGAGCCTGGGGCTCGATCTATAGGGCCAAAGGTTTCGGCCTTGTCTCTGGATCGACGGGACGGCGGGTGCCACAAGGTCCGCGGCAACGCCTTTGCCCGGTCGCCTGCACCGGCGCCGGCCGGCAGGAGATGAAGATTGGCGAAGAGTCCTGTGGGCGGCGGCATCCCGCTTACGCTGCCGGTAACGGTAAATCTCATGAAGCTCGCTACCTCGATCGAAGTAAAAGGCGGCGACAAGAGAATCTCAAGCGCGCTGAGGCAAGCCTGGAGAGCGCAGTCGTGCAGCGCGGATCTTGAGCAGCCCCAAGGGGCCTGCGATGCGCTGGCCCAGGTGACCAAGGCAGCCGATGGCATCGATCCCCTTGCCCTGCTTCATGTGCAGAGCGGTTTGTTGACGACCGCTATATTGCTTTATGCCCGCGCCACCGCACCAGCGGGTCGAAGAGTGAACGCGGGTCGGTTCAGCTCGATGCGTCGAAGCTCTTGCCGGAACAGCAGGCCGATCACGACATGATCGTCCGGCTGCGGAACGGCGCGATAGGCCATGTCGAGCAAGGCGCCAGGATCGCAGGCGACCTCTGGCACCGGGATTTTCTATTCGCGAAGGGGAGGGGCGCGGGAAACTGGGAGTCCTCCAGCGCGTCCCTCAGTATCGGATTCCATCTCGAAGTGAGCGAAACCTTGCGGCGGCAGCTTCCCGTCGCGTCGGCGATCGTAAAGGCGAAGTGCCATGAGCGTCTGGATAAGGCGATCATCGTGATCAGGGACGCGAAGCTTAGCGATCAGGATCTGCTGCGCTACAAGGTCGATCCGGTGGAATGGTTCGGTTCGATCGAAGCGGCGTTGATGGTCTTCTCCGGAGGACCGGGAACCGAGACGTCGGCCTGGCTGCCGCTTCGCTGAGGAGCGCCAACTTTCGGTGATTGTCGCCAATGACACTTTACCCTCGGGCAAAGTGTCACACATGACAAAGGTCCGGTGAGGACGATTTTGGGGATTCACTTTTCGTTCCTCATGTGCTTGATTCGTTCCGATGCTGGAAACCGCCCTTCAATCCCGTTCGGATAATAGCTCGCTCGATATGCCGGGGCTGCTCGAGGTCCTGGCGCACAGCTCCGCGCGGCCGCGCTATGCCTTCATGGTGCTCAACCTCATTGCCAAGGCAGCCGGACCCAATGGCAGTGCGGGCCCGCTCATCATGAATGAAGGCGAGCAAGTGACGGTCCGCGACTGGCTGTGCGATGCGCTGGCGCCTATGGGCCACCGGGATCCGCGGCGGCAGGCTCTTCAGGAACGCGTTCGCGGCGAACTGGCAGGGGAGGGGACCCTTTCTGCCGATCCTGCTGAAGCCGAGCGCGCGATCGACAGCGAGGTGCGTTTGCGTGTCCGCGTATCGGGCAAAACGAACGTGAGCCGCGCGGTGTCGGATCTCGTTCGCGCTGGCCTCCTCTTCAGGCATTATCAGGGCTACTGCGTCGATCATCATAATCGCGGCGGGCAACGTCAGGCGGTCTATACGCTTTCTCCCGCTGCGCGCGGGCTTCTCCAGGCCGATACGCGAGCCGTGCCCGCACGGCCGCGCTACAGGCAGGCATCGCTTCCGTTCAATTGAACTTGGGGGGGGCGGCAAAGCAAGGCCCAGATCTTCTGCCATGGCTGATTGAGCGCGGCGCCTCAAGCCGGTCGCTCATGCAAGTCTGGTTCCGTCCTGAAAACAGACGGAGACAGCAATACGTCGTTGCCTTGGATTAGGCCGTGTTGACAAAAGGGATTCCCAAGCCCGCCTCCTTCTGATTCAAGACTGCTTTTTGAGGAGCAGTCATGGGTCGCGGGGATTTGTCGGATGCGGAGTGGGACCTGATCGGGCCGCTGCTG
>JAGNNA010000179.1 GCA_017990895.1 Reyranella sp. | reverse complement strand
GCATGGCCGAACTCAACCAACCCATGATCGAGGAGGAAAATCAGCCCCTACACATCACCGCCAAAGCCGCCTGACGATGGCCCACGGCCACAGCCGAAATTACACCACCTTGACGGACGCGACCGGCCCAGTGCATAGGTCAGGGCCTTATTAGCATAGAGATTGCCCTCATGCTTATGGACTGCAACACCCGTCTGGCGGTTGCGGTTCATCTGTGGCTCGGACCAGTTGTTCTTGTAAAATAGCCCTCTTCGACTGTGCTCCGGATACCAAACCGGCAGCCTCTTGAAACTCTCCGGGTCCACCCATCGGGCAGTCCGCTCTATCAATCTTATGACTTCCGAAAGGCTCAATTCCGCCCGGAGCGCCTCAAGGCCGTCCTCTGAAATTCTTGGGGTCATGGCATCCTTCGGGCGACTGGGTCTATCTCTTGCGCCCGCTATGTCGTGTAGGGGACAGTAGCGCTAGACACTCCTTGAGTGAACGCTTGTCCACGCAATGGGTTAGGGGCGATTTTCCGAGCGCCGGATGGAAAGCACGGAGGAACAGATCGAGGTGTTCTTTATCCATGAGCTTTGCGCCCGCTTCTCTAAGTTCCTCTTGGCAGGCAAGAGCCTCTTGGCGCGCGCGCGCGGCCGCCTGCCGCAGGGCAGTCGCACTTTCGAGCTCTCGGCGCGCACGCTGATAGGACAGGTCATCCACGCCTGCCTGATCGATTCTGGTAAGCTCCTCGTCATCTGCTGATGGCCCGGAAAGCCATGCGTCCGCTTCTTCCCCCAATTGGGAAACAGCAGCTTCGGTCAGGCTCTGACGGCGATTGGCGGCTGCTCGAAGAAGCCGGTCTCGCTCACGATCCAGAGCCCGTGTGACTTCGCCTTTAAGCGGGAGGCCCAGCAGTTCCTCGGCCGCCGGTCCTCCGTCGCACATCAGCTCGATATGACGAAGCAACCTGTCGAACTCGCGGAAACGGGCGTCGCCGAGCCGGAAGAGAGTGTCAGGCGACGCTTTCAGAGAATGGCATTCGTTGCTCAACCAGCGCTCAATTTCGAAGCCGGCGGCATGACTCGTGAGTAGACCAGCAATCACAACAGCCACACGAGCCCGTGTGGTCTCAAGACGCTGCTCATACGCCGCCTGGCGCCTTACTTTTTCGGAAAGGCGAGCGGCATAGCCGTCATCCACATGATAGGAGCCAGGAAGGTTCGGCACCAGAAAGCCAGACCCCACCAGATGATCGAAGAAGGCTTCGATGGCCTCTGCAGGAATACGCTTGCGCGGAAAAACCCTGCCGAGGCGGTCTCGGACGCTTGGGCGGATCTCGGCTTGGAATCCCGGGATAATATAGTGCTCAATCGACCGCAGGGCCTGCTTGATCGTGATCGGCTCATAATCCTGGTAATCGAAGGCATTCGGGTGGGTCAGGTACTTTGCGGTTAGCTCGGCTTCCCACACCAGATCGTTCACCGTAAAGCCGATGGAATGCATGTCCGACCAGGGCACATCGCCAAACTCGGCGATAATGGCGCTGGCGGCATCGGGCAGTTCGTGGATGAACCCTTTGAGGGTACGCACTGAGTGAATGAGCCTCCGCGCATCTCTCTCGGCTTGTTCTTCTTCCCGGCGGACCTTTTGTGCTTCAAGATCTGCGGCGCGTTTGGCGCGCGCTTCGGCCTCACGCGCTCTTTGCTCCTGCTCGTACGCGAGACGGAGCCGCAATTGTTCGTCAAACTTCGCCTTCTTGGCGTTGCTCAGCCATTCGCGAGGCGCCTTCGAAAGGAGGGCTTGCTCGACTTCACCGCGGTTCGCGGAAGTCCGATAGTGGCGCAGATCGATCTCGATTGCCGAAAGGCCCTCCTTTCGGAGTTTTTCCAATTTTATGTCGTCGCATGGATGGGTGACCCTGACCTCGACGATCAGCTCTGTTCCATTCTGTGTGATGAGGACGACGTCGGGCACTATCGAACCGAGCTTCTTCTCCAGTCTCGCGTGCGCAAATCGGTAGGTTTGAGACGGCGATACGACCTTCGAAACACCGCCATGCTCGGCAGTTACGGCGGGTATGGTCAGGCATTTTACGCGCTCTAGAACATCCTTTGCCCATATGTGAGCGTTCGTTTCTGCAACGTGAGCGCAGGCCGTGCCGTTATTATAATGGGCAAAGTGGTGGATCTGTTTTTCGCCCTTTTTGGCAACCAAGACCTGCTCGCAAGCGGGGCATCGACAGTCGCAGCGCAGTCCACGGGCGGCTTGCGAGATATGAATAGAACTACCGTTGGCAGAAATTCCATACACGAGCTCGTCGGATAAACCTGAAAACGGCTGATGATCTCTGAAACCAAAGGGATTTCCGCTCTGCATCTCGGTCACGCTTCTTGTCGAACGAGGACTTGGGCAACGATCATATCACTCGTCGGCGGGCCATCAACAACCAGCTCACGCAAAACTCTTCCGTCAAGTCTGCGGGCATTGCCCGCAGCTTCGGCCTCACGGCCGGGAGGGAAGGGGGGGTGGGAAAAGAGTGATCGGACAAGGGGTTCGGTCGCAATTGATCCACCTAGGAGAACGTCCATGAACATTGGTGAAATCCGCAAGAACGCCAACGGCCAGCTGATCGGCTCTGTCGAAACGCTCACCATCACCCGTACAATCGGCCTGCGGCCGGTGACCTCCAGCAACCCGCGCGCGCCCAAGTTCGAAATCGTCGCGCTCAACGACCAGCGTCGCTGGGTGATCGTCGGCGCGCTCTTCGAACTGTCCTCGAACTCGACCGGCGAGAGCTTCTACCAGGGCAAGATCGACGATCCGTCGATGACGCAGCCGCTCTACATCGCCGCTTTCCCTCGCGAAGACGGCACCATGGCAGTCGCCTGGCAGCGCCCGCGCCGCCGCAACAGCCAGCTCGGTTCGAGCGAATACGGCGAGAGCGACATGTTCCCGGCTGACGACACCGGTGGCGACGAGCGCGGCACCGAGCAGGCCGGCGACGGGCTGGGTGACAGCACTGCCACACCGCCCGTCAAGCGCGGCCGGGCCAATGCCAAGGACGGGGCCGAACATGACGGCGCGCTGCCGCCCCTCGTCGACGCCTGATCGGCACTTTCAATCGCAACCGGCGGGGACTGCAGCAGCAGATCCCCGCCGCCATCGCATAGGCCGCGGATGAGCCCCCCGCGCGGCCTGAGGCGGAACGTCGGCACTGCCCCCCGCCCGGCGTTCCGCCTCTTCATTTGCTTTGGGAAATCCGGAGCCTAAACATGCTGACCGATAGCGAGCGCTTTGCCTTCGAGACCCGGCGCCATCACGTCTTCGCGAACACCGGCAATGCCTACGACGCCACGCAGTGCGACGAGGCGATCAAGGCTGGTGACACCCTGATTATACTGGCGGAGCAGGTGGTAGCGATTGCCATGACCTGGCCTTTTGCGGTGACCGAGACCGGCGGCAAACTCCATGCCCTGTCGACGCCGCGTCCCGGCGAGAGTCTCGCCGAGGTCGCGAGCGCGCTCAACGTCACCGAGGCCGACTTCCTACACGCCGTTGACCTTGCCCGCCGTCTGGGATTTCCAATCGATCCGCTGCTGCTGCCGCTGCTGGATATGCCTGCTGGATAACACAGGCATGCTTGCCTTAGAGCGGCAGCGACGTCTGCGCCTCGGCCATGTCGCTGGCAGACGGAATCATGGCATCGGCGATGACGCGGGCGAGTTCCAGTGCGGCATCCTCGCGCAGGCAGGAGCTCGGGGCAGTAATGCCTACGCGCGCCCAGCCCGGTGCGTCGAGGATCGCGTGTGCGACCGCAGAGGTATCGATTCGTTCCATGGCGATAAAAGAACATCGAGTGAACATAATTGCAAGGGCGCGCCTGTCAGATTGACACGGGCGGCCGTCCAAACGAGCATCGTGCCATGTGTAACTTGTACCGCATGACCAAGGCGCCTGCTGAAATCGCCCGACTGTTCGGCGCGCGTGCAGGGGAGGGCGCGAACTTCGCTGCCGAAGTCTATCCAGGCTATCCGGGGCTGGTCATTGCCGAGCGCGAAGTGAGGGTGATGACCTGGGGCTTCCCACTTGTGCTCAAAGGCAAGAGCGGTCAGCCGCTGAAGCCCAAGCCGGTCAACAACGCGCGCGAGGACAAGCTCGGCACCGCGTTCTGGCGGGCAAGCTTCGAGCGCCGCCGCTGCCTGATCCCGGTCACTGCCTGGGCCGAGGCCGAAGGCGCGAAAGGCGCGATGACCCGCACGTGGTATTCGCCTGCAGGCGAAGAGACATTCGCTGTCGCTGGGGTCTGGCGTCAGACCGAGGAATGGGGTCAGGCTTATTCGATGGTGATGGTCGATGGCTGCCCGCAGATGGCCGAGGTTCACGACCGCATGCCGGTTGTGCTGGCGCGGACCGACTGGGACCAATGGCTGGCGGGCACCGCGACTGACGCATTTGCGCTGTGCCGAACATTCTCAGGCGAACTTGAGGTCGACCGAACCCCCGAGCGCTGGGCCTCCCGCCGCAGCTGACTTTGGGGGGAGGGGGGCTTGAGCGGGGGTCGGATCAACGACACCTGCGAAAGGACCTGGCCCATGGGCGACCGCGCTCCCGTTCACATCACCGTCGGCGGCACCTTGCCGCGGGGACACCTTGCCACCCTCGCCGCCCACGCGGCAGACTATGGCCTGCGCACCGACTGGGATAGCGAGCCATTCGATCCCGCCGTGCTCGCGGTTGGCAAGCCACTGGAACTCTACGGCACCGAGCTCAATGGCGGCCAGATCCCGCAGATCGATGCCTTCTGCTGCGAGCACGGCCTGCCGTTCCGCCGCTGGTCTGGCGGTTGCCTCGGCGCATTCCTGCCCGAGATCGTGCTGTTCGAAGGCAGCGGGGCCATGCGCGACTACACGGCGAGCGAGGACGAATATGTCTTGTTCCCGCCGTCGTGGATCAAGAGCTACACCCGCCTGCGCGATCTGAAGCGCGCGTTGGCCCGCGCCGAGCTGTCCATCCCGCCGTTCGTCCTGCTATGAGGAAACCAGCCATGACCCAAAGCCGCGACGCGGCAGGTGCCGATCTGCGCGCCGCACTGCTGGCCCGCTTCCCGCTGTCGCGGGTGAGCGAAGCCTTCCACGACGACATGCTCGGCGTGCTGCCGCCGGTCCATATTCGGGGCATGGCCGGATTTCTGGTCAGCGAGGCCGCGACCGAGGATGTCCATGCCCAATTCGTCGAGCGCGGTGGCCGCTTCTACGGGGCCTATGTAGCCCGCCGCGATCCCGCGACTTGGATCACCGACGCTGCGATTTTCTCGTTCGAGGCCGCGAACCCCGACCCGCAGGTGCTGGACTGGTATCCGGATGAAGCCGACGGCCATTGAGGGGAGGGGGGTTTGGAACCGGTGTTCCACTGGGGAGACCAACCATGCTTCGCTTTTATTCCGGCATCGGCGCGCGCGCGACGCCGCCCGAAATGCTCAGCCTGATGACCCGCGCCGCCTTTGCCCTGCTGAAGCGCGACTATGTCCTACGCTCGGGTCACGCGATCGGAGCCGACAGCGCGTTCGAACGCGGCGCGGGGGACGCAGCGCAGACTTTCCTGCCGGTACCGGGCTGGCGCGGCTCGGTGAGTGCATTTCATGCAGGCACGTTGGGGCCGGAGATCTGGGGCAGGGCCCGCGAGATCGCCGCCGCGCACCATTCCGCCTTCGCTAGCCTCTCGCGCTTCGTACAGGATCTCCATACCCGCAACGTATTCCAGGTGCTCGGCCCAGCGCTCGATAGCCCTTCGGAATTCGTGCTGTGCTGGACCGCCGACGGCGAAGCATCGGGCGGCACCGGCCAGGCGCTCCGCATCGCTGCAACATACGGCGTACCTGTCTACAATTTCCAGCGGAGCCGCGAGCGCGCCCACGTCGAGCGCCACCTCGTCCTCTGATCCTTCAACCCCGCGCATTTGCGTCGTTCTTACCTGTGGCCCGGCGTCATGACGCATGGGGGCAGCGGCGCTGCGCGATGCCAAGCGAAAGCCTCGACCATGTCGTCTCGTACGCTCTCCCTCGAAATTGCCTGTACCCCGGACGAGGCTGCACGCTTCGCCGCCGTCGAACTGTTCCTAGCCGACCTTGCGGCGGACCCTGATGCGCAGCCGCCAGGCGAACTCGATGCAGTGTTCGGCGCCAACGCGAAGCCGACCCTTCTCAGCCTCGTCGGCCATCCCGAGCCGCTCGGGATCACCTGCCGCTATGATCGCGATCTGGGCATGCTTACGCTTTTGGGCGTAGACGGACGCCCCAACCTCGCGGCGCTCCCGGTACTGCTACTCTGGCTTTACCCCGAGAAACTGCCAATAGCCTACTCGGTCCACGTAACCGAGCGCCCTGACCTGGCGGTCTGGACGATCGTTTCACTTCAGCGGATCGAGATCACACAGAATCCCGACGAGGTCCCCGTGCGCCTCGAAGCGTTGCGCGCGACTCTGCGCACGCCGCCCCGGCTCGATCTCCAGCCCACCCGCCCGCTGCCCCGTCAGGAAGACTGAGCTGGGATCAGGCTGCTGCCTGGGCTTCCCAGCGTCGTGGCCGCGTGACGCGGGCCGGGAGCAGCTCGCCTTCCTTCCAGAACCGGTGCGCGACGCCTTGTCCGGCAAGCAACGCCTCAAGCGGTTCGGCCACCTCATTGTCGCGGTCGTGGATATGGACTGCGCACGCCTCCTCGCCGGTGTCCTTCAGCACCAGGCTTGCGATCGGCGTGTCGACGTCGAGATTGACGCGCAGGCCCTTTACGAACCGACGCTTCTCGGCGACCGCCTTGGCGATGAGATAGCGCTCGTCGCTGGTCTCGTAAGGCAGCCACTCAGGCGTGACCGGCATTAGCGCGACCTCGATGAGGTCGAACGTGCCTTCGCGCCTTCGCGCGAACGAGCCCGCGAGCACGAGGTGATCCTGCTCGGCCTTGCCGCCATGCTGCGCCTGCCATAGCGCGAGTTCGCCCGCGAACCGTCTGTGGAACCGGCGCGCCATGTCCGGGTCCATTACAAACGGCATGTCGCCTACATGGCGCAGGACGATCCGCTCCGCGCCGTGGGCAGCAACGATCTCCTTGATCTCGCCGACCACCACCATCATCTCGTCGCGCGAGCGGTAGACCCGCTCGAGCGCCGCGCGGCGGCGGGCACGGATGTCCTCCTTCTCCTCGAGCTTGAAGCTCTCGGGCACGAACAGCACGTGGGGCAGGGCTTCCTGCTTGGCCCGGCATGAGGCTGCTGCCTCGAGCAGCGCCCGGCGCACCACGAACCAGCTGCGCTTGCTCGCCATTTTGGGATGCCAGTGGGTGAGTTCGGATCGATCCCACAGGACATGGAGCAGCCCGCGCATCGACAGCTTCTGACCCGACGACTTCACCGTGGGCTTGTCGTTGGTCAGCGCTGCCGGCGCGAGCCGGGCGCTTCCGCGCGAGAGCGGGAAACCCAACTTGAGCGCGGTCTCTCCACTCGCCTCATCGTCGAGGATTGCGCTGCCGCGCACCTGGCCCATGCCGGTCAGATAATCAGGCGCCTCGTAGTGATCGCAGGCGGTCGCATGGCGCGCGCCCGAGCCCGGCCAGCGTGCCAGCACGTAGCGGTCATTGCGGTGCGAAATGTAGAGCGGAAGCTCAATCCCCTTGCGGCATTCGCACAGGATCTGGGCCTTTTGCGCGTAGGCTTTGGCAAGCAGCTGCTGAAGTTCATCGCCTTCGGCCACGCTGCGGCCGAGCACACGGTATCGCTGGATCATTGGTTTTGTGCTCCAATTTCTCGCGATCGACGCTGCCCGTTCGACCTCTCGCGCTTCTCCTTCGGGTTGACGCGGGCCCAGAATGGGCTCGCTGAAATCAGTCTATGCCGGGCGCGCGTTTTCGGCAAGATGGCGCGCAGCGGCGCGGCTGTTTGTCCGGCTCAGCCGTGCACGGTCTCGCCGCGTTCGAGCATGGCGACGAATGCGGCAATCTTGCGCGCGCGGGTCTCGGCCCTTTTGACCGCGCCGATGCGGTAAAGCACCGCATAACGGTTCGCGCCCGTCAGCGTGGCGAAGAACGCCTCTGCCTTGGGGTTCTGGGCGAGGGCTTCGGCCAGATCCTCGGGTACTTTGGCGGTGCTTGCCGGGGCATAGGCCGCCGCCCAGCGGCCGTCGGCCTTTGCGCGTTCCACTTCCGCCAGCCCGCGCGGGCGCATGCGCCCTGCAGCGATCAGCTCCTCCGCCCGGGTGCGGTTGACCTCGGACCACTTGCTGCGGCCTCCGCGCGGCGTGAAGCGGATCAGCCAGCTGTCTCCGTCGTATTTATCGAGCTGGCCGTCTATCCACCCGTGGCAGAGCGCGGCATCGATCGCATCCGCCTTGGTCAGGCTGGTAACGCCAGCGCCCTTCTTGGCCATGCGCAGCCACGCTCCGGCGGCCCCCTCCTGCTGTTGCGCCAGCCATGCCTCGAATGCGGCCGGAGCCGCGAACAGCAAGATTGGCAAGTTACCGCGCGTTTCGGTCATCGCGGCGAGCCTAGCGGCCCTGGGCACTGGCGGCTAGGGCGGGGGGATGGACGACCTGTTTTCACCTCGCGGCCTTTCCGGCCGGACGCTGGCGCGCAGCGACCTTGCGTCCCTTGCCGGCGGCGCGTCGCAGGTCGTGACCGATTGCGACCTCGAGGAGGCCGACCTCTCCGGGCTCGACTTGACGCGCTGGCGGTTCGAACGCTGCAATCTGCGCAAGGCTGACTGCGGCGGGACCAAACTGGAAGGCTCGGTCTGGCAGTCCTGCCGGGCACCATTCGTAAGCTTCATCGGCGCCAATCTCAGCGAGGCGACGTTTTCGGGCGGCGACTACAACAACTCTTCGTGGCGGCGCGCCACGCTCACGTCTACGAAGTTCAGCGGGACGAAGCTCACCGGGGCGGATTTCACCGAAGCCCGAGCCATGCATATCTACTTCGAGGAAGTCCTGCTGGTCAGCGCCAAGCTGCCCGGCTTCTCGTTCCGCAAGGAAACCTTGCGAAAGGTCGATCTCTCCGGTGCGGATCTGCGCAAGGGGGACTTTCGCATGACGGTGTTCGAGGACTGTTCCTTGCGCGAGGCGATGGTGGCAGGCTCGCGCTTCGAGGGGTCGGACCTGCGCGGCGCAGACCTTGGCGGGCTGTGTCTGGTCGATGCAAACCTGTTTCGCGGGGCGACGATTTCACGCGAACAGGCCGGGCAATTGCTTAGCGAACTCGGTCTTCTGGTCCGCTAGGAGCAACCCCGGGACCGTCCTTTCAGTCGGCGTCCGGCTCGCCTTGTGCCAAGTTCTCGGCGACGCCCTCGGCAAGCCCGCGGCACAGGGCTGCTTCCTCGCGGGTCAGGACGATTTCGCTGGCGCTTTGATCGGCAAGCTTCTTGCCGAGAACCGCCGAAACGGCCTGTGCCACCTGCAGCGCGCTTGGCATGTCTGAATGATCAACCATCGGGTCTCCTCCTTGGAGATTGAGCACGGCCCTGCCTGCGGCAGCGGGTCCCGGGAGATATATGCAAGGGCGATGATACCGGGCTTCGTGCACGTTGGCGAGGGCGTGGGGGGGAAGGGGCACCCCAGCGCCCGCGCCCCGCGCGGGCTGGGGGCAACCCGCTCTACTCGCTAAGGCGCGCGACGGCGCTGTCGCACCGCCGCCCACCCAAGCTCGCCGGCATGGATGCCGGCCCTTCGGGTGACGATCGGGGCCATTGGCGCGAAGGAGCAGGGGCGCTAGGGTTGCGGGCATGCCCGTCTTTCTTGCCGCCGCCGTCCTGTGTCTTTCTCCAACCGTCCACGACGGCGACACTATTCGCTGCGGCAGCGAGCGGGTGCGCATCGCCAACATCGACGCTCCCGAACTGCCCGACAGTCCCAAGTGCCATGACCGGCGCGTGTCCTACGCATGGTGCGATTATCGTGCGGGCGAGGCTTCGCGGGCGGCGCTGGTCCGGCTGTTGTCGCGGGGCCGCGTGATGATCGAGCGGCTCGGGACCGATCGTTATGGGCGGACGCTGGCCACCGTCTCG
>JAGNNA010000539.1 GCA_017990895.1 Reyranella sp. | reverse complement strand
GTTTCCTCGCGGATACGACCGGCGTGACCGACCTCAGCGGCTTCGAGATGGGGACGGGAACCTTCCCTCCTGCCGACGAGGTATATCCCCTTGAGGAGACAAGCCCGGAAAGCCAGCGGCTCTTCGGGGAAGGTGAGACGGTTGAGGCGATGATCATCGCGACGGCGGCGCGCTATGAGACGCATCCCGGCGTCGTGAAGGTTGGGCTCACTCCGACGACCTGGCGCATTCTTTTCCAGTCGCTGGTGAAGCAGGAAAGCGGGTTTTCCAACGCGGCGATCAGCCCGGTCGGGGCCATGGGATTCTGCCAGTTGATGCCGGGCACTGCCGCCGATCTCGGCGTTGATCCGACCGACCCGCTGCAGAACCTCGATGGTGGCGCCCGCTATCTCGCGACCCAGCTCAACAGCTTCGGCCGGATCGACTTCGCGCTTGCGGCCTACAACGCAGGGCCCGGCAACGTCCAGAAATACGGTGGCATCCCTCCTTTCGAGGAAACCCAGAACTACGTCCGCCGGATCTCGGGCTACTATGACGCCTATCTTTCGGTGATCACCGGCGCGGACGTGACGGGCACGTTGGCGGGGGTGGAGGGTGCGAGTGCCGAATGGGGCAACATGTCCTCAGCCTTCATCGGCTATTCCGGCCAGCAGTCGGGGCAGATCGAGGCGGCCATGGCGCGGATCAAGGGGTTCCTTGAAGAGGCCAAGCCCCAGACCCCGAAAGAAGCGGTCGATCAGAACACCTACATGCTCGCCGAACGCGCGCGCCTTACGGCCCTGACGCTGCGGCTGCGCGCGGGTGCCGTCAAAGTCGAGGCGGCCCGTGGGCTCTCGGACGCCGCGCAATCCCTGCAATACACCACCTTCTGGGAGTACACTCCGTGAGACCTGCCGTCCTTCGAACGAGGGCGCGCCTCGCGCTCGCCGTCTGTGCATCGATACTGGCATCACCTCTTCTGGCCCAAGGCGTGCCCGTCATCGACGGCACCAACCTTGCCAAGAACATCGAGCAGCTGCAGGCGGCACTTCGCGATGCCGAAAACCAGATCGCGCAGATCGAAGAATTGAAGAAGCAGGTCGAGACCGGTCTCGAACAACTGACCAACCTCGAAGGCATCCTCGGGTCGATCTCGGGCCTGAACGAGATCGCGAGCCTCTACAATTCGGTGGAGGACCTGCGCTCGCGGGCGGCCAAGATCACCGACCTTTCCGGCTTCCAGGATGCACTGACCATCGGGGACTTCGATGGGCTTCTGGACAGCCTGCTCGATGGCGACGTGACCATGGGAGACAAAATGGCCGCCCAGTACATGCGCGACACGCTGGAAGGGGCCGGGCTGACCTCGGAAACCCTGGCCGGGCTGTCGTCATCGGAGAACCCGCAGGACAAGCTCATCGCGACGACCGCAGCGACGAGTGCCACGGCCATGGGCGTGGCGCAGCTCTCCTATGAGGAAGCCGCCCAAAGCCTCGCGCGAATCGACGGGTTGGTTGCTGAAATCGCCAATCAGGAAGGCCTGAAGGAAAGCATCGACCTCAACACCCGGATGGCCGCCGAGACCAACTACATGCTCGGCCAGATGTGGCGGTTGAACGCAGCTGCGGGGCTGGCCGCCGGGCAGACGGGTGTGAACTGGGCGGCCGAGCAGGCCAAGGAAAAGAGCTTCTTCGACTATTCGGGGGCCGAATGATGCGGCGGGTTTCTCACCACGTCATAGCGGTTGCTGCCCTTGTCTGCCTTGCCCGCTTGGCTGCAGCGGAAGACCTCAGCTCCCTCAGCGACGTTCAGTTGGTCGACAAAACTTGGGAAGCGGTAGGCGCGCTGGATGCGGAGGCCGCGCTGGATCTCCTGACCGAAATGCAGCGACGCGGGACCGGCATCTTTGCTGCCGCTGACAGGCCTTCCTGCGAAGAGGTGATCGACCTGCCCGAGGGGATCACCGACTGGCGCGTCAAAGGTGCCGCGCGGCAGGCCTACATCACAGCGGCGAAGAGGAAGGCCCTGGAGGCAGGGACATGCGGTTGCCTCTTCGACGGATTCAGCTTCGACAACTTCACGTCTCAAGTCTTGGGCAAGTCTGCTACCGACCTCATCAATGACGATCGTGCCGATCTTGAGGGTTACCTCACGCAGTACCAACGCGAGACCGAGGCGCGCTATCGCGACCTCGAGACCGTCTGCCGGTCCATGTGAACCATGGCCATCATCGCCGACATCCTGACCCAGGTCGACGCCGCTGCAACCGCAGTTGGCGCCACGGCGTTCGATGCCGTGGCCGCCGAGATCGTGCCGGTCTTCCGGGTTGGCTCGGTTCTGGTGGTGGCGCTGGTCGGCGTCAACCTGATGGCGCAGGCAGTGCCGATGACCCTGCGCAATGGGCTCGGCCTGATGGTGCGGATCGCGGTTGCGTCGGCCTTCCTGTCGTCCTGGACGAACTTCAATTCGGTTTATGGCGTTCTGACCAACGCCCCGAGTGAAATCGGTGCGGTGGTGATGAACTCCTTCGGGGATGGATCGGGCAATCTCTACGAGGGCCTGGATGCCCTTTACCTGCAAGCGCTCGATGTGGGTCAGGCGATCAGCCAGAACGGCAGCTACATCACCGGTGCCCTTGCGGGCCTCCTGATGTTCCTGGTGGCAGCCCTCATGGCGACCGTGTCGATCATCGTGATCTCGGCCGCGAAGATCATGATTGGTGTCCTTGTCATCTTCGCACCCGTCGCGAT
>JAGNNA010000178.1 GCA_017990895.1 Reyranella sp. | reverse complement strand
GCATCATGTTGGCCTTGCCGTCGGTCAGGAACACTACGACGGTCGAGTTGCCCTTGCGCACGACCGCGCGCGCCGTCTCATCGGCGAGGGAGATGGCCGCCGCGAGCGGCGTCGCGCCGCCGCCGGGCAGGCCGGCAAGACACCGCTTGGCACGCACGAGCGAGCGCGTCGGCGGCACGACGATCTCCGCCGACTGGCCGCGAAAGGCGATCAGCGCGACCTCGTCCCGGCGCACGTAGCAGTCGGCCAGCAGCAGCTCGACCGCCCCCTTGGCCTCGGCCAGACGGCTGAGCGCCGCCGAGCCCGACGCATCGACCACGAAGATCGTCGTGCTGCCGGTCCGTTGCCTAAAACGCGTCAGGCGGAAATCGTCGACGCGGATCTCGAGGCGACCAACGCCGCCGCGCAGCCCCTGCCACGGCGCCGCGGCACGCAACGTCGCGAGAACATTGAGCGGCGCCCGACCATCGGGACGTCCGGAGCGCGTGCCGACCTGCCGACCACGCACGGCGTCGCGCTTCGGCCGTCCGGTGCGGCCGGCGGTCGAGGCCGAGCGCGTGGCCGGCGTCGCGGGACCGCACAGGCTGGCCAGCAAGTCGGGCGGGATCGACGCGCGCACCGCCTCGAGCACGATGTCGGCGAGAGGAACCGACGGCGCCGGCTCCTCGGATCGCTGATCTTCCGGCGGCTCCGGCGCGTCAGACCGTTCGGGTGGCGGCGGGGGTTCGGGTGGCTCGGGCGGAGGAGCCTGCTCGGCGGGCAGTCGTGTCGCTCGCGGGGCGAGCACGAGGCGGGCGGCAATCGCCGCGTCTTCGTCGTCGACGCTCGCCGCGCCGCGCAGCGCGGCGTGCGCCCGCGCCGCGCAGAGCGCCCGCAAGGGAGCCCGGATCGAATCGATGCCCAGCGCGAGCGCCGCCTCGCAGAGCGCGGTCGCCATGCGTGCATCGGCCTCGACCCCGGCCAGCGCGGCGCGTGCATTCTCGACGTCGGCACGCGTCCAGGCGGAATCCTCGATGTCGCTGTCGGTGAGGTCGATGGCGAAGGCAAGCCGGTCGACGAGCGGCGGCGGCAGGCCTTCATCCTCGCCAATCCCCTCGTCGAACACCACGACGCCGAGCCGCGTGGGGTGGCGGACCGAGATGCCATCACGCTCGACGACGACCTCGCCCGTATCGAGGACGGCGGTCAGCCGCGCCACCGCGGTCGGCGACAGCCGCTCGGCCATCGGCAGCAGGATGACCCCGCCGTCGGCCTCGGCCAGCAGGCCGCGCTCGATGACCGGGCGTCGCGCCTGAAGGGTCGCTGCAAGATCGAGGCCGCCCAGCAGGCGGTCGTCCGTGATGCCCGAAGGCACGCGCCGGACCGGCGTCCGCTCGGGCATGAGGGCGACCAGCGCCGCCAGCCATTCGTCGCGCACGGGCCCCCAGCGGCCGCGCACCGAAATGCCGCCGGTGCCGACCGGATCGACGGCGAACAGCGCGGCCGCGAGAAGCGCGTCGCTCACGCGGCCGCACCTTCCGGGGCGAGGACCTCGCCGACGGCGCGCTCGATCCGCACCTCCGAGCCCGCCTCGTCGAGCGGATCCCGGCGCAGGCGATGACGCAAGGCCGGCGCCGCAACGCGCCGCAGATGTCCGAGGTCGACCACCGGCGCGCCGTCGAGCGCCGCGATGGCGCGGGCGACGCGCATCAGCGTGAGCTCTCCGCGCAGCCCATCGACGCCGAGCTGCAGGCAGAGACGCGACGCGGCTTCGAGCACGCTGTCGGGAAAGTCGACGCCGGGCAGGCGCCGCCGTGCCGCGACGATGCGCGACCGCAGGCGCGACGTTTCCTTTTCCCACTCGCGGACGAAGGCGGCTGGATCCCGTTCGAAGGCGTCGCGCCGCCGCACCACGGCAACACGGGTCGACAGGTCGCTGGGCGAGCGCACGTCGACCGACAGGCCGAAGCGGTCGAGCAGCTGCGGCCGCAACTCGCCCTCCTCCGGGTTGCCCGAGCCGACCAGCACGAAGCGCGCGGGATGGCGGAGGCTCAGCCCCTCGCGCTCGACCAGGTTTTCGCCCGAGGCCGCGACGTCGAGCAACAGGTCGACGAGGTGATCCTCGAGAAGGTTCACTTCGTCGATGTAGAGGAAGCCCCGATGCGCCCGCGCCAGCAGGCCGGGCTCGAATACCTTGATGCCGCGGGTCAACGCCTTCTCGAGATCGAGCGCGCCGACGACGCGATCCTCCGTCACGCCGAGCGGCAGGTCGACGACCGGCACCGGCACCGACTGGGCCTTGAGCCTGCGTTCCGGCGGCTGCGCCGCGGCGCGGGCGCGACACTCCTCGCAAAAGCCGGCGGGCGCGTCGGGATCACAGTTGTAGCGACAACCTGCGACCACCTTCATCGGCGGCAGCAGTGCAGCCAGCGCGCGCACCGCCGTCGACTTGCCGGTGCCGCGGTCACCGAACACCAGCACGCCGCCGATCGTCGGATCGACCGAGGCACAGAGCAGCGCCAGCTTCATCTCGTCCTGACCAACAATCGCGGCAAAGGGAAACGGAATCCCCATCTCAGCTCCCTTGTCGCCTAGGGACCATCGTGTACCGTCCTTCCGTGGTAATCCGACTCTCGACCTTGATCGCCGTGCTGGCGATCGCCCTTGCAAGCTGGCGCATCGCGCAGCCCATGACGGGCCTGTTGGTCGAACGAAGCCATCTTGGCACGATACCCATTACCACGTTCAAGCGCCATGGCGGCAAGCCGGCGGCGATCGTCGTGCTGGCGCACGGCTTCGCCGGTTCCCAGCAGATGATGCAGCCACTGGCCGTCAGCCTCGCCAACCACGGCTACACGGCGATCACCTTCGACTTTCCTGGACACGGCCGCAATGCGACGCCACTCGCAGGCGGGCGCGGTGACAAGGCGGAGAGCGGCCACGCGCTCCTGACGACGCTCGAGGCGGTGGTGCGCGCGGCACGGACGTCGGCCGGCGCGACGCCCGTCGTGCTGATCGGTCATTCGATGGCCTCCGACATTGTCGTGCGACAAGCCGCACGGGATCCCGGTATCGCCGCGACGATCGCCCTGTCTCTGTTCACCCGCGACGCCACGGGTCCGCGCAACCTGCTGATCATCGATGGCGCCTGGGAACCGGCGATGCTGCACGAGTTCGGCCGCGCCGCGCTCGTCCCGCTGGCCGGAGCGGGCGCGCGCGAGGGCGTCACGTACGGCGACCTCGCGCAGGGCACGGCGCGGCGGTTCGTACTGGCACGCGGCGCGGAGCATATCGGCGTGTTGTACGCGCGCGACACGCTGACTGAGACGCTGGCATGGCTGACGGCGCTGACCGGCAACCAGGACATCGGCAGCATCGACCGGCGCGGGCCGTGGCTCGCCCTTCTCTGCGGCGGCATCGTCCTGCTGGCCTGGCCGCTGTCGCGACTGCTGCCGCGGCTTCGCACCAGCCCGCCATCGTCGCCACCATCGTGGCCGCGCCTGCTGGCGATCGCCGGGCTTCCGGCGCTGGCGACACCGCTGGTGCTGCGCTGGCTGCCAACCGACCTGCTGCCGCTGCTGGTGGGCGGCTACCTGGCATTGCATTTCGCCGTCTACGGCGCGTTGATGCTGGCGCTGCAGCACTGGCTCGCGCCCGCCGCACCGACGGTCAGGCCGCGCGTCGTTCCGTTCCTCGCGGCGACCGTCGCGGCCTCGCTCTTCTGTCTTATGGCGATTGCGCTGCCGACCGATCTGCTGGTCACGAACTACCGCCTCGGCGACGGCCGGGTCGGCAGCTTTCTTGCGCTGTTCGCGGGCCTGCTGCTGTACTTCGCGGCCGACGAGGCGCTGGTGCGCGGCGTTCCCGCGCGGCGTGGCGCCGGGATCGTGACCGGCGCGCTGCTGCTCGCCTCGCTCGGTCTTGCGGTCGCGCTCGATCCCTACCGCCTGTTCTTCCTGCTGATCATCCTGCCGGCGATGCTCGCCTACCTCGTGGTCTACGGATTGTTCGGGCGCTGGATATTCGAGCGCACCCACGTACCGCTGGTGGGCGCGGTCGCCGTCGCGTTGTCGATCGCCTGGGGCGTCGCCGCGACCTTCCCGATCAGCGCCGGCTGACCTTCTACCGCCGCCACCGCCCGGCCAGGTCGGCGAGGTGGGCGATCAGGCCGAGCCCGAGAAACAGTGCGACCGAGGACCATGCCGCGCCCGTCAGCGCCGCCTGCAGGGCGAGCATGAGTAGGCCTCCCGCCATCAGCACGGTCACGACCTGCCGGGCCGGCAAGCCACGCCCGGTGCGGCGGTTGTAGAGCCCCAGCACGGCCGCTTCAGCCACCATCAGAAGCAGGATCACATCGATGATGCCACCGTTCGCGAACATCTCTTGCATCACGTTATCCCCCAGGACTGATCTATTGGCCGGCTTTGCGCGTATCCTGCACAACGATAGGGAGAAGCGCCGCACGGTGCATCGCACAATCATGCAACTTTTCGCCGCCTATCTCGCCACCCTGTCGGTCTTCATCGCGCTCAACCTGACGTGGAACGGCCTGGTGGCGATGAAGCTGTATCGCCGCGAACTGGCGGACGTTCTGGTCGCCCAACCACGCCTGCTTCCGGCCACCCTCTTCTACCTGATACATTCGGCCGGGGTGCTTTTCCTCATCGTTCAATCGGCCCTCGAGGGCGGCGGCTGGCACCAGGTGGCGAGCCAGGGCGCCCTCTTCGGCCTCTGCACCTACGCGACCTACGACCTCACCAACGCCGCAACGCTGCGTCGCTGGCCCGGCAACTTGATGATGCTCGACATCGCCTGTGGCGTGATCGTCACGTCGATTGCCGCGGTCGCGGGTTTCCAGGCCGCACGCTTGATCGCAACGGGTGCCGCATGATCCGACCCGCCGACCACCCTGCCCGGCTGGCGCTCAACGACGAAATCCACGCCCGGCCTTCGGAGCCGCTGTACGGCCCCACCCGGCTGTCGTACCTCGCCATCCTGTCTCCCCCGTCGGCCCGCGACGAAGAGCGGGCGTGCGTCACCGCGCTCTGCGCCCGCTTCGGGTCTTCGGCGCCACCGCCAACCGGCAACCATTTCAGCGTCGATCTCGGCGCGTTGCGCTTGGTCTGGGAACGCCATTCCGAGTTCGTGCGCTACACCTTTATCGCGCCATCCAACGTCCCCGATGCGCCGTGGGACGAACCTCCTGCACTGTCGCTGGTGGACGCCGACTGGCTCGAAACCCTGCCGGGAACGGTCATGGTGGCAACCCACGCGCTGCTTACGCGCAATCTCGGCAACCGGCCGCACGGCGAGATCGCGGAGGCGATGTTCGAGGGCAACCTGCTGGCGGGCTGCGAGGTCGCCGGCGGCGCCGCGTTCGCCTGCACCGACTTCCGCATCCACGCCGACGGGTTCAGTCGCATCCTGGTCGACGACCGGGGCCTGACGAGCCGACAGGCGGGCCGCACGCTGCAGCGCCTGCTCGAGATCGACACCTACCGAATGATGGCCCTGCTCGCCCTGCCGGTGGCGCAGGCCGCCGCGCCGTTCCTGGCCGATTGCGAACGGGAGCTCAAGGAAATCGCCAACGCCCTGGTGTCGACGGTCGCGGAAGACGAGCCCGTGCTCCTCGAGCGCCTGACCGAACTCGAGGCGGCGATCGCCCTTCGCTGCGGCGACAACGACTTCCGCTTCGGTGCCGCCGCCGCCTACTACGAACTGGTCAACCGCCGGATCGCCGAGCTGCGCGAGCAGCGCGTGCCGGGTCTGCAGACCATCGGCGAGTTCATCGAGCGGCGGCTGGCGCCGGCAATGAACACCTGCCGGTCGATCGCGGCGCGCCAGGATCGCATATCGGCGCGGGCCGCCGGCCAGACCCAGCTCCTCTCGACCCGCGTAGCGCTGACGCGCGAGCGGCAGAACCAGGCCATCCTGCAAACCATGAACCGGCGTGCCGACATCCAGTTGCGGCTCCAGTCCACAGTCGAGGGCCTGTCGGTAGCAGCCGTCACCTACTACGTCGTCGGGTTGGTTGCCTATGGAGCGAAGTCGGCGGCCGCGTGGGGCCTCAAGATCAACATCGATCTCACCGTCGGCATCAGCATTCCCATTGTCGCCTTCCTCGTCGCGATGGGCCTGCGCCGCGTTCATCGGCTCGTGATGCTCCAACATTCCTGAGGAGGCCCGCTGGCCACGGCCTGCGGCGTGCCGCTTGCGCCGAGCAAACCCTGTAGCAACAAAAGGACGGCGGCGACGGAAAGGGACATCACGCAACGTTGACGGAATTCGTCAATCTTGCCTCTTGCGAGGCAGCCACCTACGATAAACTGATGAGGCATATTTTTCTACTGCTGGCTATTGCACTCGGTGCGCTGCCGGCAATCGCGCAGACGCTCAAACCCGTTGGATCTCTGACGCAAAGGGTTGCAAGGTCTGGAATCCCAACATGGAACCGAAAGAGGCTATTGCCTGGAGCGGCGCTTGCGCCGAGGGCCATGCGCAAGGTCACGGCATTGTTCAGTGGTTCATGGACGGCAAGGCGACCGACCGATTTGAAGGTGAATACCTGAATGGCCGCCGACACGGCCGCAGTGTGTTTACCTGGGCCAATGGCGACCGCTACGAGGGTGGCTACAGTGAAGACAATCGCGCCGGCGTCGGTGTCTTCACTTGGGGAAAAGGCGGCCGCTATGACGGCGAGTGGCACGACAACCTGCCCAACGGGAAAGGCAAGCTAACGAAACCTGATGAAACGACTTACGCCGGCACCTTCAAGAATGGCTGTTATCAGGTATCGGCGGGTTGGCTTTCCACGCTTGGTGTGAGTGCGGAAATTTGCGTGGGGAGATGAGCAGGCGAGATCACGACTGTCTGGCAAAGGGCGATCGATCGCGGACGGCATTTCAGTTCCGACAGCCCGCTCTCGCGACGCCGGTCATAGCTTGCAGAGCGGACACTAAAGCTTGGCCCTCGCAATGAAATCAGCTCGTGCCTAGTCTTTCGCGGTTGGGTCGTAGCCGTAGTCGAAGGTCAGCTCCTCGCCGCTCGAGACCCGGCGAATGGACCACACCTCGACCATCCAGCGGCCGTGAACTTGCACCATCCGCCATTCACAGTTCGGGTCCGGATCGTGATTGATCAGGGAGATGTGTCCGATCGCGATCAGACCGCGTTGGGAAAAGAGAGGATGGTCGAAGTAATTGCCGTTGAGGCCCGTCTCGGTGACGTGCTTGATGTCTCGCCTGGGTAGTTCCCAGGTGAAGCAGTCATCGATCTTGGTGCGCGGATCGATGGTGGAGCAGGCGGTGAGGCCGAGGCCACGACCGGGGATCGCCGTGACCAGATACGGTCGGACAGTCAGCGGGACAGCGACACGTTTCCCGCGCCGGCGTGTAGGCCCGACGTGCGAGGCCGCTGCGCCAGACGTCGCTCGCGACGTGCGCTTTCGTGTTGCACGCTCACCTTCCAAAAGGAGTTCGTTGCCGGCGCCCCCAAATCCAGGGTCGGGCTTCAGTTCTGGCGAGGGGGCTTCCGGTAATTGATGTGAACGCAATGGGCCTACTTCTTGCCGAACAGCTTCATGCAGATGAGGGTGTGCCAATACCCGATTGACCTGTGAGCCATCAAGTAGCAAGGCGGCACCTCGATTTCGTCGGCAATGCAGCGTCCGCCCTCGATCTGGCAGCGACGTGCGAGAGCGCGTCGGCGACGCCGTAGCGCTGAGCCCCACCAAGTCCTTCTTGCCGTAGAAACCCTGCGCGTCCCAGCATGAGTGGCAGCTGGGGCCCTATGCTTTCTGGTGGAGGCTCTCGTCATCGCCTGCCCGAGCGTTCTCATCGACAGGTGGTGGCGTTTCCTTGTCATCGACGGCAGTAGCGCGGGGACCTTCCATATTGGCAGCTTTGGATGAAGCCCCCTCCGGTACGGAAGGGGAAGCGATCGCATCAGCCGCCGCGACGACTTCCGCCGCCGGGACCGATGCGACACTCGCGGAAACAGGACTCACGGCGGGGGGGGCCTAGACCGTGTCGTCGTTCTCCGTGGGAGGATCGTCAGCCTGGCCGGTGGAGTCGTCCGTCGCCGAGCTGACCGGGTTCGGTACTCCTTCGAATTCGATGATGAGGGCCGTGACGTTGTCTGACACGCGGGCCTCGAGAGCTGCATTGACCAGCCGCTCGGCCAGCTCAGGCGTGTGATCGGCCGACAATTCGACGAGCTGCTCGTCCGGGATCGTCTTCGACAGGCCGTCGCTGCACAGCAGCAAGCGATCGCCGGGCAACAGCCCATGGTCACGGCCCGGCCGCGCATGGAGGACCTGCACACCGCCATCGTGCTGGCGCCGTCGGGCGAGGAAATCTGGACCGACGATCAGGGCCGGATCAAGATCCGCTTCCTGTGGGACTGGCGCGAGGATGCAACCGCAGACAACAGCGATTGGGTCCGCGTCGTGCAGCCCTGGGCGGGCAACCAATGGGGCGGGCAGTTCCTGCCGCGCGTCGATACCGAGGTCGCCGTCGCCTTCATGGACGCCGACCCGGACCGGCCCGTCGTGGTCGGCGGCCTCTACAACGGCAACGACAAGCCGATCTATCCGAAGGACGAGAAGACGAAACTCGGCTTTCGCTCGCGGTCTGTGACCAAGGGCGGCGCCAACGACTTCAACGAGTTCACCTTCGACGACAAGAAGGGCCAGGAACGGCTCTTCATGCATGCCCAGAAAGACATGAAGACCGAGGTCGAGAACGACCAGACCCTCGAAGTCGGACACGATCGCACGGTGTCGGTGAAGAACGACGAAACCGTGACGATCGAGCAAGGCAACCAGTCCAACACTGTAAAGATGGGTAACCAGTCCAATAAGGTGGAGATGGGCAACATCGACGTCAAAGTCGATCTTGGAAGCATCTCTGTGGAGGCCATGCAGTCGATCACGCTCAAGGTCGGTCAGAGCACGGTGACGATCGACCAGACGGGCGTTACCGTGAAAGGCATGAAGATCTCCATCCAGGGTCAAATCCAGACCGAGGTCAAGGCGCCGATGACGAGTGTCACGGGCGACGCCATGCTGACCCTCAAGGGCGGCATCATGATGATCAACTGAGGCCCTCGATGCCAACCAAGCCTCCGGCAAAGACCAGCAAACTCGCAAGCGATCTGCAGCGCATCCTTCCCCATGTGCAGATGGAGGCAGCGGCACGGGCTCGGCTCGACGGATGCCAAACCGATGCCGAGGCGCTCGACCACCTAGAGGAAGCGGGCCTGCTCGACGAAGCGGCGCGCCTGGTTGTACATGCCCTGCCCCCACGCGAGGCCGTCTGGTGGGCGTGCGCCTGTGCTCTGCACACGTCGCCGTCAGGTGCCGACCCCCAATCCGAAGCCGTCATCCGACCGGCCGCAGAGGCGTGGATGCGCCAGCCCAGCGACGAGTTGCGGCGGACCGCGATGAAGGAAGCGGAGAAGAGAAGGTTCTAAAGCCCGGAGGCCTGGGCCGCCGTCGGAGCCTTCTGGAGCGGCGATTCGATGGCGCCCCCGGACACGCCGAAAGTACCGCCGCAGCCTCACTTCACCGGCCTCGCAATTGCCGGTGCCGTGGCCCTGGCCGCGGTCCGGGGGGATGCGCGGCACCGGCAGAAGCGCCTGCGGAACTTCCTGGTTTCAGCGCACGACATTGCGATGGGCGGGGTGGGCCAGCTGGAAATGGAAGCCGTCTGATCGGTTGTCAGACGACGCTGACAGGCGGCCCGCCGGCCGTGCGTAACGACGGTCGCATCGGCCGCTCCAATACGATCACCCGCCGGTCAGGACAGTCGGGAAACCGAAGACGATACTGCCGCCATGCACGGTCATGTCACCCATGCGGGCCGCTGGCATTCCGCCCAAGGACCGTCGGGCATCCGAGCGCGATCGGTCCGCCGACATGGGGCACAAGGACCGTCACCATCGGACAGACGTGCATATCGACCATCCGCGCCTGCGGCATACCCATGGTGCGGTTACCAATCTCTGCAGTTTCGGACTTGCCACTTTATAGTGGCCCAACTTGCGGGCAAAAGCGATTGCAACGGTTACCACCAGCGAATCCAGCGGCACG
>JAGNNA010000177.1 GCA_017990895.1 Reyranella sp. | reverse complement strand
GCGAATGAGGGGACGAATGCGGCCTCGCTATATCCTTAAAATGCTATGTGATTTATGGCATTTATGTCAAATTCTTAATAGTTTAGAGCATCTGCAATCGGAAAGCCCGTGCAGGCCATTCTCAACCTCGCCTTTACGATTTTCGGCGTCATCCTCGCGGGTTATCTGGCCGGCCGCTGGCGCATCCTGGGGCCGGAATCGACGGCGGCGCTCAATGCCTTCGTGAGCTACTTCGCGCTGCCGGTGCTGTTCTTCGGGACCCTGGCGCGTACGCCGGTCGCCGCCGTGCTCGATCCCAGCCTGATGGCAGGCTTCGGCATTGCCGTGGTCGCCACCTTCGGCGTCGGCATGGCCACCACGCGGCTCGTTTCGCGAGGCGGTCTGGCGGCGATGAGCCTGCAGGGCATCGCCGCCTCATGGGGCAATGTCGGCTACATGGGGGTGCCGCTCTGCCTGGCGGCCTTCGGCGAGCAGGGCCTGCCGCCGGCCATGCTCACGGTGATCGTGACGGCTGTCGTCTCCATGGTTTTCGGCGTCATGCTGATCGAACTCGAGGTTGCGGCGGGGCACGGTCCGGTGCGGACCTTCCTGCGCGCCGCCTTCAACGTGGCGCGAAACCCGCTGCCGGTCTCGATCGCACTCGGCATCGTTGCCTCCTGGATCGGCCTGCCCATTCCGGTGCCGGTCGAGAAGTGGATCGACCTCCTGGGCGCCGCCGCCGCGCCCTGTGCGCTGTTCGCCATCGGCCTGTTCCTGTCCGACAAGTCGATCAAGAGCGGTCTCGCCGAAGCCGGCCTCGCCACCCTGATCAAGCTCCTTCTGCAGCCGCTGGCGGCGCTGGTGATCCTGCCTTTCTTCGTGCCGATCGAGTCGATTGCAGGCAAGGTGGCGCTGCTGATGGCGGCGCTGCCGACCGCCGCCAACGCCTTCGTGCTCGCCAAGCAGTTCGACGTGTCGGTCGAGCAGAACACCGCGTCCGTCCTGCTGTCGACGGCCTTCTCGGTGGTGACGGTTTCTGCTTTGCTGGTCTGGTTGCGCGTGACTTGACGACGACAAGGGGAGAAAGCCATGCTTCAGGAATTCAAGAAGTTCGCGATGCGCGGCAACGTCGTGGACCTCGCCATCGGCGTGATCATCGGAGCCGCCTTCAGCAAGATCATCGACTCGCTGGTCGGCGACATCATCATGCCGATCATCGGCCGCATCGCGGGCGGGCTCGACTTCACCAACTACTTCATCGGCCTCACCCCGGCCGCCAGCCAGGCCGCGACCTACGACGCGGCCAAGAAGGCCGGTGCGACGCTGGGCTACGGCACCTTCCTCACGGTGACGGTGAACTTCCTGATCATCGCATGGGTTTTGTTCCTGGTGATCAAGGGCATGAACCGCGTGATCAAGCAGGAGGAAAGTGCACCGCCGCCGCCCGCGCCCCCGACCAGGGAGCAGGAACTGCTGATGGAGATTCGCGATCTGCTGAAGGCGCGCGGCTAGTTCGCGAAGCGCATCAATGAAGCGCGCCACTCCAGTGGCGCTCATGTCTTGCCGATCGAAGGCGGTTGAGCGCAACTGGAGTGGCGCGCTCCAATGAGCCTATTCGGCAGCCTTCGTCCCGGCGAAGACCGTGTCGAGGCGACGGGCCAGCCCGTCGGAAATCCTGGTGAGCGGCAGGCGGCATTCCGGCGAGGCGATCAGGCCCTGACGCCACAGGAGATGCTTGATCGGCATCGGGTTGGCTTCCGCGAACAGCAGCGGCACGAAGCCGGCCAGCGGTGCCCAGGCCTTGCGGGCGCCTGAAAGATCGTTGGCTCGGAAGCAGCGCTCGACTTCGACGAAGCCCTCGGTCGCGAGATGGCTGGCGGCCAGGATGCCGCCCTCGGCGCCGTTGGCGCGCATGGTGAAGAACAGCGCATCCTCGCCGGTCAGCACGGCGAAGTCGGCGGGCTTGCGGCGGAGCAGTTCGAGCGACTGCTCGACGCTGCCGGAACTGTCCTTCACGCCGACGATGTTCGGTACCTCGGCGAGTTCGAGCAGCGAATCGTTCGAGAGGTTCACCGCCGTGCGATAGGGGATGTTGTAGATCACCACGTTGCGGTCGGTGGCTGCAGCGATCCGCCGGAAGTGCGCGATCAGCCCGTCCTGGCTCGGCCGGTTGTAATAGGGGCAGACCGACAGGATGCCGGCGATCGGCAGGTGGCGCAGCCGCTTCAGTTCCTTCTCGACCTTGGCCGTGGCGTTGCCGCCGACGCCCGCGAACACCGGCACGCGACCGTCGGCGACGGCCAGCGTGCGCTCGATCACGGCGGCGATCTCGTCCTCGTCGAGCGCGGGCGATTCGCCCGTGGTGCCGAGCGGCAGCAGCCCGTCCACGCCCTTGGCGATGTAATGGTTCACCAGCCGGTCGAAGCTCGCGAAGTCGATGGCGCCGTCCTTGAACGGCGTGATGAGGGGCAGCCAGAGGCCCGAGATCTTCGTGGTCATAAGGCGACGTTAACGACGGCCATCGAATAACAAAAACGAATGTTTTGGATGAGATCGTTCAAGGGTACTTATATATGTCATGCGCAAGGACCTCGACATGGCGCTGGTGCGCGCCTTCCTCACGGTCGTCGAAGCGGGGGGCGTCACTCGCGCGGCGATCGCCCTCGGCATGAGCCAGGCCGCCGCCAGCCAGCAGATCAAGCGGCTGGAGGAGTCGCTCGATTGCCGTCTCTTCACGCGCCAGGGACGCGGGCTGGTGCTGGCGCCGGCCGGCGAGCGGCTGCTCGAACAGGCGCGCCGTCTGGTGGCGATGAACGACGAGGTCTGGTCGTCGATGCGGGCGCCGCAGTTCGAGGGCGAGGTCCGCTTCGGCGTGCCCTACGACATCATCGGCAGCTTCGTGCCGGCGATCCTGCGGCGCTTCGCCAAGGCGCAGCCGCGCGTCCGGGTCAGCCTGGTCTGCGAGGATTCGCGCGTGATCCGCGAGGAACTGAAGTCGGGCGGCGTCGATCTCGCGATGACCACCGAGACCGAATGCGGCCGGCACGGCGAGACGCTGCGCACCGATCGGCTCGTCTGGGTCGGCGCGTCCGACGGGGACGCGCATCTCAAGGATCCGCTGCCGGTTTCGCTCGGCGCACCGACCTGCGTCTTCCGCCCCGTGGCCGTCGAGGCGCTCGGCAAGGCGCGGCGCGACTGGCGCGCCGTCTGCGAGGTGAGCCGGCTGGAGCCGGTCTATGCCGTTCTGGAGGCCGGTCTCGCGGTGGCGCCGCTGCTGCGCTCCTCGGTGCCCGAGCGCTTCGTGATCCTCGGCCGCGAGGCGAAGCTGCCGGCGCTGCCGGAATTCCGCATCAACCTCTATGCCCCACCGGGTCTCGGTCCTGCGGCGCGCGATCTGGCCGATCACGTGCGCGCAAGTTTTTCGGGACGGTTACGAAACCATAACAATTGATACCAAGCACCCCCTGTGCCGATGCCCCGCGGCCCCGTATCTTCGCGTGCATGGACGGACGCGGTTCGAGACATCGCCGTACCGGACAGCGAGTTTAGAGGGGGCGTCTGGGGGCCTGGAGAGTGTAACAACTCTCCGGGCCCTCTTTTTGTGCTGACATGAAACGGTCATGGAGGCGTGTTTGATCCGGGCGTCTCGGAGGAGGAGCGGGTGATGCCAGCAACGAGCGAGTCCGTGCTCGAAAAGCCGCGCGGCGCGGTGGTGGTGCGGCCGTCGACCGAAAACGACGTGCCGGCCATGATCGCGATCTACACGCATCACATCACGCGCGGCGTGGGCGACGTCGACATCGAGCCCACCCAGGCCGACGACATCAAGCGGCGACGCAAGAACATGCTGCGGCGCCGGCTGCCGCACCTTGCGGCAGAGCGTGATGGCGTGATCGTGGGCTATGCCTACGCCGTGCCGTTCCGCAAGCGCCCGGCCTATCGCTATGCCGTGAAGCACTCGATCTACGTCCATCCGGACCATGTCTCCACCGGGATCGGCCGCCTGCTCCTGCCGGCGCTGATCGACGCCTGCGCCGGTGTGGGCTATCGCCAGATGTTCGCCTATGTCGATGCCGACAACGTCGCCTCGCTCAGCCTGCACGAGGCCCACGGCTTCCGACGCGTCGGCCTGCTGGAGGGCGTCGGGTTCAAGTACGGCAAGTGGGCCGACAGCGTGCTGATGCAGCGCGCCATCGGCGCGGGCGCCAGCACGCCGCCGGTCGAGATCGCCTACTCGCGCACCACGTAGGTGTAGAAGCGCACGCGGCCTTCCTTATCTATCTCGCGATAGATGCCCTGGATCTCCACGTCGAAGCCGGGGAACAGGTTGGCGGACTTCTCGAACATCAGCAGGTAGTCGAGCATCGGCTTGGCGCGCTCGTCGAGCCGCTCGCCCGGCACGATGCTGGCGATGCCCGGCGGATAGACCACGAACATGGTGGTGGCGATGCGCCCCGCCGCCTCGGTGATTGGCACATAGTCGACATTGTTGCGCACGAGCTGGCGTACCGCCTCGTGCGGCGCCATGGCGGGCTCGGGCAGATGCTCGGGCATGAACTGCGCGCGCTGCAGGAGGCTGACGTTGCTCTCGCGAAAGAAGGCATGCATCTCGGCACAGAGATCGCGCAAGCGCATGCCGGCGTAGCGTGCCGGGCGCTTGCGAACGAACTCACTGATGACGTCTTCCAGTCGCGCATTCTCGTCGTGCAGCCTCTTGAAGATGACGAACGCGCTCAGCAGGGTTCCGGCCTTGCTCGATTCGACGCCGGGAGTCATCAGGAACAGCAGCGAATTCAGGTCGTTCTTCTCCGGGACGATCTGATTTTCCCGCAGATACTGCGCCACGACGGGCGCCGGGATGCCGTGGCCGGCATAGCTCCCGGTTTCGCGGTCGAAGCCCGGCGTCAGAACGACCAGCTTGTTGGGATCGGTGATCGCATAGCCCGGTGCCACGTGCTTGAACCCGTGCCAGCGCCGCTCCGGGTCCAGTTCCCAGTAGCGCGCATGGGTCGCCAGATCGTCGGTCGGCACCTCTTCCCAGAGCTGCTCGCGATCGCCCACCATGACGCGGTTGGGAATGAACGGTTCGAAGAACCAGCGCCGCGCCGGGTCGCGCTCCTTGTCCTCGAACTCGCGGCGGATGGCGCGCATCTTCTTGCGGATCTCGATGCCGAGCCGGATCGTGTCGTCCCACAGCACTTCGCCCGAGCGCCCCTTCATCATCTGCGCGCCGACATCGAGCGAGGCGAAGATCGGATAGAAGGGCGAGGTCGAGGCGTGCAGCATGAAGAACTCGTTGAAGCGGCGATGCTCGATGCGCCGGCGCTGGCCCTTGATATGACGATCCCGGACGTGGATCTGCGAGGCCTGGCTGAAGCTGGCAAGCTGCTTGTGCGCCGACTGCGTGGCGATGATGCCGGGGCTGTCCGGGCCGAGATTGGTCAGGCCCATGGCGAAGCGCCCGGCGTAGAGCGGGTGGAACTTCATGAAGCCCGCCCAGGCCTCGTCGAACAGAATGTAGTCGCAGAGATGGCCGATCTTCTCGACGATCAGGCGGGCGTCGTTGATCGTGCCGTCGTAGGTGCACTGCTCGATGACGGCGACGCGGAACGGCCGCTCGCGCTTCCACGCTTCCTTGTCCTGGACCATCGGATTGGTGCGAATCTTCTCGCGGATGGCGGTCTCGTCGAGCGCCTCGTGGAAGATCGGGCCGATCAGCCCGTGCGCGTTGCGGTCGGTCTCGAGATAGATCGGAATGCCGTTGCCCAGGAACAGTGCGCCGTGATGGGCGGCCTTGTGGTTGTTGCGGTCGAACAGGACGAGATCGCCTTCCGCGATCAGCGCCTGCAGCACGATCTTGTTGGACGAGGACGTGCCGTTCAGCACGAAGTAGGTCTTCTCCGCCCCGAAGATGGCGGCGGCTTCCTTCTGCGCCTTCAGCGCCGGCCCCTCGTGGACCAGCAGGTCGCCGAGGTCGAGCACGGAGTTGTCGAGGTCGTCGCGGAACACGGCCTCGCCGAGATGCTCGACGAAGATCCGGCCGATCGGGCTCCTGTTGTAGAAGATGCCGCCATTGTGTCCCGGACAGGTCCAGAGCTGGTTGCCTTCCTCGGCATAGTCGACCAGCTCGCCGAAGAACGGCGTCTTCAGGGTCTCGGCATACTGCTTGAGCCGGCTCACCAGGTTCTTGGCGATGAATTCCGGCGTCTCCTCGGAGAGGAAGATGTAGCCGTCGATATAGTCCATCACCTCGACGGGGATGTCCTGCAGCCGCTTGCGGCGCACCAGGATGACGATCGGCATCTCCAGCCCGCGCCGCCGCATCATGTTGATCATCGCGGCGGCCTTGCCGTCGAGGCCCTTCTTGCCCCAGTCCACGACCATGCAGCCGACCGCGGCATCGGTCTGGACGACCATCTCGGCATCCTCGATGCGGCGGGCGCGCACGACCTGGAAGCCCATCTTCTCGATGGAGACCGTGATCTCGCCCAACCTGTGGCCTTCGAGATCGTCGGCGTCGAAGGCCGGAGCGCAGACGAGGAACGTGAAACGCCTGAAGAAATCCATCAGTAGACCGCCGGGACATAGAGTTCGGGAGCGACCGGCGTGCGCGCGTAGTCGGGCTTGTGTTCGCGCTTCGGCAGGACGATCGGTTGGTGTTCGACGTCCTTATAAGGCACTTGTTGAAGCAGGTGGTGGATACAATTGAGGCGGGCGCGGCGCTTGTTGTTGCCCTCGACCACCCACCAGCGCGCCTCCGGAATGTGCGTGCGGGCCAGCATCTCCTCCTTGGCCTTGGTGTACTCTTCCCAGCGCCGCCGGGATTCGAGGTCCATGGGGGAGAGCTTCCACTGCTTCATCGGATCGTGGATGCGCATCAGGAAGCGCATGCTCTGCTCTTCGTCGGTGATCGAGAACCAGTACTTGAGCAGGATGATGCCCGACCGAACCAGCATGCGCTCGAACTCGGGCACCGTTTCGAAGAAATCGTGGACGTCGCTTTCGGTGCAGAAGCCCATGACCCGCTCGACGCCGGCGCGATTGTACCAGCTGCGGTCGAACAGTACGATCTCGCCGCCTGCCGGCAGGTGGGAGATGTAGCGCTGGAAGTACCACTGGGTGCGCTCCCGCTCGGACGGCGCCGACAGGGCCACCGTGCGGCAGACGCGCGGGTTGAGCCGCTGGGTGACGCGCTTGATCACGCCGCCCTTGCCGGCGGCGTCCCGACCCTCGAACAGGACCACGACCTTGAGCTTGCGGGCGACCACCCAATCCTGGAGCTTGATCAGCTCGCGCTGCAGCCGCAGCAGCTCGGTGAAGTAGAACTTGCGGTCGATGCCTTCGCTCTGCGGCAGGTCGCCGTCGCCATGCTCAGGCAGGCGGGCCAGCATTTCGTCGCCCAGTTCGAGCTCGAGATCCTCGTCGATACTGTCGGCCAGCTCCCGGCGGACGCGGTCCTCCAGCGCCTTGCGGTCCTCTTCGCTCTGCATGCCCACACCCTCCCTGCGGTCCAGAATGGCCGGGAAAGTGAGGGGCGCATATGACATTTTGACGACAGTCGGACTGCAGGACGAAGCGGCCCTCAGGGAGGCGGCAGGAGGCCCTTTTCCTGCATTTCAGCGAAGCATTTCCGGAACATCGCCTCGGTATCCATGACCTCGGTGAAGCCGGCCTGCATCAGCTTGATGGTCGAGACGATCGCCGGCGGTCCGGGCTCGGTGCGGCCGTAGCCCATCGTGTAGTCGGCATACTCGAACGACAGGCCGACGAACTCCTTCAGCGAACCCGACCTCAGGCGGTGGGCCGCGCGGATCTCCGCCCACTCGGCCTCGCGCGGCCGAATCTCGCGATCGAGCGCCAGCGGAACGTGCTCACCCGGCGCGAAGCCCAGGGCGTCGGCGATGGCGGGCCAGACGTTGGGCCACACGAAGACGTCGCCGTTGGTGACGTTGAAGATCTCGTTGCGCGCTGCCTCCGACGCACCCGACCAGGCGATGGCGCGGGCCAGCAGGTCCGCGTCGATCGCCTGGGCCACGCGGCCGACGCCGCCGGGATAGTCGAGCTTCGTCTTGCCGGCCCGGCGCATGAAGGCGGCATAGACGCCCAGCGCCGGAATGACGTTCATGGCGCTGCCCACCGAATCGCCCACGATGAGGACGGGCCGCAGGATCGACCAGTGCCAGGCCTTGCCCTGGTGGCATTCGCGCAGGAAGCGCTCCTGGTTCCAGTAGAAGTTCGGCTGCTCGTGCATCTCCGAGCGATTCTCGCGCGCCGGCACGGCGAGCGGACGGACATGGACGCCATAGGCCTTGGTGCCCTGCAGCAGCGCCACGTGCCGCAAGCCTGGCGCCGCCCGTTCGAGCGGCGTCATCAGATTGCGCAGCATCCGGTCGTTGGTGCGGATCTGCTCCTCTTCCTGCCAGCCCGCGACCAGCCCCGGCCGTTCGTAGAGGGCGGCATAGACGAGGTGCGTGACGCCGGCGAACTCCGGCGCCATCGCCTTGCAGGCGGCCGCGTCGGCGAGATCGAGCGGCAGCCAGCGCGCGCCGTGCGTCTCGTCCGGCCGGCGGCGCGAGACGGCGAGCACCTCGCAGCGCTCGACGGTGGCGAAGTGCTTCAGGGCGGCATGGCCGACGAGGCCAGTGGCCCCGGCGACCAGGATTTTCTTCGATGGCATCGTCACTCCCGACTGCAGGGTGACGACGCTACTCCACCTTGGCGCCCGACGCCTTGATCACCGGGGCGAGCTTCTTTTCCTCGGCGGCGCGGTAGGCGGCGGTTTCGGCCGGCGTCATCCAGATCTGGTTGGCGCCCTGCTGGTCGAAGGCGGCTTTCACGCTGGGCTTCTGCAGCGCCTGCTTGGTCAGCGCCGAGAGCTTCTCGACCATTGCCGGCGGCACGCCGGCCGGGGCGCAGACGCCGCCCCACGAGGTGATCTCGAAGCCGGGCAGGAATTCTCCGAAGGTCGGCTTGTCGGGGACCGCCGGATGACGCTCCTTGGAGGTCACTGCGATGCCCTTCACCTTGCCGCCCTTCATCAGGCCGAGAGGCCCGGGAATGTTGTCGAACATCATGTCGACCTGGCCGGCCAGGATGTCCTGATGGGCGGGCGCGCTGCCCTTGTAGGGCACGTGCAGCAGGTTGACGCCCGCCATCTGCTTGAACATCTCACCGGTGAGATGCGGGCTGGTGCCGGCGCCCGACGAGGCGAACGAGAACTTGCCGGGATTGGCCTTCGCCAGCGCGATCAGCTCGGGGATCGTGTTGGCGGGGAAGTCGAGCCGCGTCATCAGCATGTTGGGCACCGACCACAGCATGGCGATGCCGGTGAAATCCTTGCCGGCGTCGAACGGCAGCTTGGCGTAGAGCGTGGGCGCGATGGCGTGCGCGGCGATCGTGTAGAGGCCGATCGTGTAGCCGTCGGGGGCCGACTTGGCGATGAAGTCCGCACCGATATTGCCGCCGGAGCCGGCGCGGTTCTCGATGATGAACTGCTGGCCCGTCAACTCGGAGAGTTCCTGGCAGACGATGCGCGACAGCGTGTCGGTCGGGCCGCCGGCCGGAAACACCACGACGTACTTCACCGGCCGGTTGGGCCAGTCGTTCTGCGCGCGGGCGATCCCCGACGCGATCATCGGCGCGGCGAGGGCGCCGCCTGAGAGAATGAGCGCGCGTCGACGCGGAATCACGATTTTGGTCATGTTGAACGTAGCCTCCTGTGCTTTCTTTGATTGGGAGGCAGTCTAGCGGAGTCGTTCCGCTGTTCAACACGTCTGCAGCCGCCGTCAGTCCGTGATGATCACCGTGTAAGAGGCGGTCGCGCCTTCGGGCACGACGATGTCGACCTGCATGCCCCTCGACGTCGGCTTTGCACGATGCTTCTGCGGCTTGGCGGTCCTGGCGGAGACCGGAATCAGCGCGATGCCCCATCCACCGCTGCGCTTCAACAGCGCGAGGGGAAGCCTTGCCCCCGCTTCGATGCTGTACAGACCCGGACGCATCTCCTTCACCACGAAGGCACCGCGCCCGTCAGTGATGGTCTCGGTCATGACGCTGCCGTCAGCCTTGTTCCGGACGATGACGTCGACGCCGGTGATCGGTTCGTTGGCCGCATTTGCGCTGCCGATGGACAGAAGGG
>JAGNNA010000176.1 GCA_017990895.1 Reyranella sp. | reverse complement strand
GTGGACGTCGTTCACCCTGTCCGACACGAACCGACTTCAGGTGCTGGTGCCGCCGAAGTTCGGCAACGGTCACGTCGTCATGAGCGAGCAGGCGATCTTCCACTACAAGCAGACCACCGACTACGACCGTTCGGGCCAGTTTACGCTCATCTGGAACGACCCGGCGCTGAACATCTGGTGGCCGGTCCAGGATCCGATCGTTTCGGTGCGGGACCAGCGCGGCTGACCGCCTTCGCTCAGCGTCGTCTGCCGGCCGCGAATCGCGCGAGTTCATCGATCGCGCCGGCCAGGTGATAGAAGCTCGTCGCCGGCATGAAATCGCCGAGCGGCGCTCCGTCCGGCCCCAGGCGATCCACCCATCCACCTTTCGGCGCGGGATCCAGGAAGCGCAGGTGGAGCGCTTCCGTCGACGCCATGGCCCTCTCCACCGATCCCATTCGCCCGCGCCACGCTTCGGCCAGATCGCTCTTGATGGCTTCGGTCATCGGCCACAAGCGGCGCGAGGCCTTCGCAATCGTGCCGTCCGGATGACGCTCATCCACGAGCAGCCCGTCAGCGTCGAAGCCCGCTCGACCGGCGTGTTCGTACAACCTCTCGATGATCGATCCGACGCGACCGTCCCCACTCGCCCTTTCGTAGCGACGCAACAGCCAGCACCATTCGAAATGGTGTCCCGGCTCGACGATAGCGTCGGCACCGGATAGAGGGCTCAAGGCTGAATCGAAGTATTCGAGGAGCACGCCCTGTCGATCCTGAAAGAACCTCGCGAGGACCAAGTCGAATAGCTGCCCGCTCCTCTCCAGAAACTGGCGGTCTCCCGAGCACTCCCACAGGGCGAGCATGGCCTCGAACAGATGCATGTGCGGGTTCTGCCGGCGAGGCCCTTCCCGCGCGGGTAGGGTTTCGAGATAACCACCACCCAGCGGCGCCGTCATTTCGCGGTCCAGGAAAGCGATGGTGTCGCGGGCAATGCCCAGTCCTTCCTGCCTGCCGGTTGCCTGCACGTACGAAGCGACCGCCAGGAGGACGAATGCGTGCGCGTACAGGTCACGCGTGGCATCGGCGACGCTTCCGTCCCGGGCAATCGAGAAAGCCCATCCATCGCGGCCATCGGGCCGAAAATAATCTCTCTTCATCGCGGCGAAGGCGCGTTCGACGAGTTCCTTCGAGCCGACATGCCATTGCCGGCGCTCCGCCACAGCAAAGACGAAGATCTGCCGGGCCTGGACGAGCAGCCGGATCGGAACCTGCAGACGGGGCTCCCTTTCGAATGTCAGTCCTTCCTCGAAGCGGCCGGCTTCCGCGTCGAATCCAGACGCTGCCCAAAGAGGCAGGGCCTGCTCACGCATCCATGCCGCCATGAACGCCGCAGCAGAATGAACATCCCTGAACATCAGGCTCGCCGCCGTACGCGCGTCACGCGCGGGTCTCTATACCTTGAGCAGAGCGTCAGCACGTTCTTTCGGTACGGCCACGATGTTTGAAGACAGGGGCGCTCCCTCAACGGCGCACTCGGGCCAGCCGCCGACCTGCGAGAAGGTGAGTATCTCGTAATTCAGCTCCTGCCGAAGAAGCGATAGCAGGGTTTCCGCGCTCTGGCCCTGCGCGTGCAAGGCCCGCTCGTTCAGCTCCATCAAGAGCACCGGCCTCGCTGTCGCCAGCACATGGCGCGCGCCGGCCACGACCCCGGCCTCGCCCCCTTCGACATCGATCTTGACCATGTCGACCCTAGACAATCCCTGCCGCGCCACCACCGCATCGAGCGTGTCCAGCGCGACGCGCTCCGAACTCGCGCGCACGACGTCGTCGTGCGCGAAGTCACCCAGCGTGTTGTGGCCGGCGTGAACGCCATGGGCGAGATGCAGGTCGACGAACCCCGCCTCGGCGCCCAGCGCCGCGGCCACGACCTGGACGTTGTCGAGACCGTTCCGCCCGAGATTGCGCTGCAGGTGCGCGCGCTCACGCGAACTCGGCTCCACGGCAATCACCCTGCCAGCGGGGCCGACGCGGCGGGCGGCGAACAGGGTATAATATCCGTCGTTGGCGCCGACATCGACGAACACCATGCCGGGCTTCAGCATGCGATCGACGAAGGCGAACTCGTTGGGCTCGAAGGAGCCGCAGACGTAGAGGCAGAGGCTGTTGTCGTTGCCCAGGGTCACGTCAACCGTGGTGCCCCCGTGCCAGCGCACGGTGAGCGGCACGGCCAGCTCCTTTTCACGGGCCGCCTCCCAGAGGGCACCGCGCCGACAGGCCAACCAGCGCCGCTGGTCGTAATACTCCTCGGCGAACCGCCAACCGGGCCGCGGCTCGAGCCGGGGTGCGCCCGGCGCCAGGATTGCGGCGTAGGCAGCACCGATCGCAGGCGCCCGCACGATCAGCCAGCGGCCCATATTGTCGAGATGATAGCCAACGCCCGAGCAAACCCGTTCCCAGGCGCCGGCAACGCTGATCGAACGGCGGGCCGCTCTCATGCCTGAACTATTTGCCCCCAAATATGCGACCTTCGGCTAACGTACGCACCGCCAAGCGTCAAGCGTGCCTGTGTGTTGCCACTTTCTGTCTTTAGTGGCGTGCGTTGCAGCGAAGCTGCTGCGGAAATATAGTGGTTTCCCCTCTCAAACGCCGCCGGTGAAATGTACGCGCTCCTCCCCCGCGCTCTCGTCGTCCTCACGATCATGCTGCTGCCCGCAGCTGCGTCCGCCCAAAGGCCGACGACGCAAGGCGCGGCCGCACAGACTGCGCCCAGCCAAGGGTTGCGTGTCGTGGCCCGTGTCAACGACGATGCCATCACCGACTTCGACCTGTCGCAGCGGGTGTTGTTCGCCATCAAGACATCGGGTCTGCAGGACAGTCCGGAACTGCGGCAGCGCATGGCGCCGCAGATGCTCCGGCAGATGATCGACGAGCGCCTTCAGGTGTCCGACTCGAAGAAGCTCGGCGTGAAGCCGACCGAAGCCGAGATTCAGAACCGCTATGCCGAGATCGAACGCGCCGCAGGGCTGGGCCGTGGCCAGTTCCGGCAATACCTGCAGAGCGTCGGCGTCGCTCCCGATATCGCCTCGCAGCAGATCGAGGCGCAGATCGCCTGGGCCAAGATCATCCGCCGAAAGGTCCGCTCACAGGTCGACGTCTCCGACGCGGAGATCGACGATGCGATGAACCGCATGCGTTCGAACGTCGGCAAGACCGAAACCCGCGTCGCCGAGATCTTCGTGCCGGTCGACCGGGCCGATTCGGTGGAAGAGGGAAAACGAAGCGCCGACCGCATCATGGAGCAGCTGCGGCGCGGCGCTCCGTTTGCCGCCGTCGCGCAGCAATTTTCACAGGGCGCCTCGGCAGCGGCCGGCGGCGATCTCGGCTGGGTCCTGCCGGGCGCCCTCGATCCCTCGCTCGAAACGGCGCTCGAGAGGGTACAGCCACGGACGTTCTCCGAACCGATCCGTTCGGCGTCCGGATGGCACATCCTCTATGTCGTCGATCGTCGGCCCTTCGCGGCGGCGCGCCCCGACGACGTGAAGCTCAACCTGGTCCAGATGACTCTGGCCCTGCCCGCCAACGCATCACCGGACGAGACCAGCCGGGCGACCGCCGAGGCCCAGAAGGCGATGGCGGGCGTCCGCCAATGTTCCGACCTTCACGTCCAGTCCCGCCAGACCAAGGGCAGCACGTCGGGCGACCTGAACGGTGTCAGAGTGGGCGATCTCGCAGCAAACCCGCAGATGTACGAGCAGCTGCCGCGCCTGCCCATCGGCGGCACGGCCGGCCCGTTCCGCGTCGCCGAAGGCCTGCAGGTCGTGGCGCTGTGCAGCAAGTCCGGCGGCGACGGCCTGCCGACCCGCGATGCCATCTCGCAACAGCTCCTCATCCAGAAGCTCGATGCGGCGGGCCGCCGATACATGCGCGATCTTCGCCGGCAGGCCACGATCGACATCAAGTCGTGACGCGGCTGACGGGCCCGCGATGACCGCTGCGGTGCCGCTCGCCGTGACGATGGGCGAGCCGGCCGGCGTTGGCGGCGAACTCAGCCTGAAGGCTTGGCTGGCGCGGCGCTCAGGGAGCCGTCCCTTCTTCGTTCTGGACGATCCGGACCGCCTCGCCTCTCTTGCGCGCCTGCTGGGAGTCGACGTGCCCCTGCGCGAGATAAAGCGGCCCGAAGAGGCCGTGTCGCTGTTCTCCAGCGCCCTGCCCGTACTTCCGGTCCACCTCGCCGTCGAGCCGGTTCCCGGCCGGCCCGATGTCGCAAACGCGCCCGCGACCATAGAGGCGATCGAACGGGCCGTTCGGCTTGCCCAGGAGGGCACGGTCGCCGGGATCGTCACCAATCCGATCCAGAAGAAGACGCTGCAGGATGCCGGCTTCCGCCACCCTGGCCATACCGAGTTCCTGGCCGAGCTCGCCGGCGGGGTCGAGGTGGCGATGATGCTGGCCTGCCCGCAGCTACGCGTCATACCGGTCACGATCCATTTGTCGCTGGCCGATGCCGTAAAGGTCCTCGATGGCGAGGCCATCGTCCGCGCCGGGCGCATTGCGGCCCTGGGATTGCGGGACCTGTTCGGCATCGCGCGGCCGCGTCTCGCCGTGGCCGCCCTCAACCCGCATGCCGGCGAACAGGGCGCCATGGGCGACGAAGAGCGCCGCGTGATCGCGCCTGCCATCGAGGCCCTGAAGCGCGAGGGAATCGAGGCCACGGGTCCGGCGCCGGCGGACACTCTGTTCCATGCGGCGGCGCGGCCGGCCTACGATGTGGCGCTGTGCATGTATCACGACCAGGCACTGATCCCGATCAAGACCATCGACTTCGCCGGTGGGGTCAACGTCACGCTCGGCCTGCCGTTCGTGCGCACCTCGCCCGATCATGGCACGGCGCTCGACATCGCCGGCACCGGGCGCGCCGATCCGACTAGCCTTCTCGCGGCCATCGACATGGCGGACGACATGGCACGCCGGCGCCAGCACTGACCATGGACGGCGTCGCCGCATTGCCTCCGCTGCGCGAGACCATCGCGGCGCATGGCCTCGATGCGAAGAAGCGATTCGGCCAACATTTCCTGCTCGACCTGAACCTGACGCGCCGCATCGCCCGCGCTGCGGCGCCGCTCGGCGAGGGGACCGTGATCGAGATTGGCCCGGGGCCCGGGGGACTCACCCGTGCACTGCTGCTGGAAGGCGCCGGCCATGTCGTCGCGGTCGAGGTCGACGCGCGGGCGTTCGGTCCCCTGCTGGAATTGCAGGCGGCGGCGGACGGGCGTCTCGATCTGCTCGAAGCCGATGCCCTGAAGATCGAGCCCCGGGACCTCGGCGCCGCTCCGCTCCGGATCGTCGCCAACCTGCCCTACAATGTTTCGACCGCCCTTCTGGTCCGCTGGCTCCATGCCGCGAACGACATCACCGACATGGTGCTGATGTTCCAGAAAGAGGTCGTCGATCGCCTCGTGGCCGCGCCGCGGACGAAGGATTACGGCCGGCTCTCGGTACTGGCCCAGCATGTCTGCGAGGTTCGCCGGCTGTTCGATGTCGCCCCGACGGCCTTCGTGCCGCCGCCGAAGGTCACGTCAGCCGTAGCGCGCCTGACGCCCCGGCCCCAGGCGGCACGGCTGGCCGATCTCAGGCCGCTAGAGCGGGTTACGGCCGCCGCCTTCGGCCAGCGCCGCAAGATGCTCCGAGGCTCTCTGGCGGGCGTTTATGCCAATCCGGTGGCCACGCTCGAGCGATTGGGCCTGCAGCCGACAGCCCGGGCAGAGGAACTCACCGTCGACGACTTCGTCCGACTGGCGGGCGCCCTTGACAATGAGTGAGCACTCACTAATATTGGTTCCATGATCCGCTCCATCGCCTTCAATGCCTATTTCTATGTTGGCACCCTGCTGGTCGCGGTCGTCGGCATCGTCCTGGTGCCCATTCCCACGCCAGTGCTGCTGCGCGGCCTGCTCTTCCACTGGGCGCGTGGCGTGGTCTGGGGCATGCGCTGGATCGGCGGCATGAAGATCGAGTTCAGGGGCCTCGAACATCTTCCCGCCGATGGCCCCGCGCTCCTCGCCAACAAGCACCACAGCGAGAGCGACGGCATCCTGCTGGCTGCGAAAATCCGCGGCATCGCCTTCGTCGCGATGCAGGAGTTGTTCCGCTATCCGCTGATCGGCGCGATCCTCTATCGCCTTCAGATGATCCGGGTCGACACATGCGGCGGTGGCCGCGAGCGCGAGAACCTCGCCCAGTTCGCCAAGCGCGCCTGCGAGAGCGGCCGGCATATCGCGATCTACCCCGAGGGCAATCTGATGGCGCCGGGCGAACGCGAGCGCTATCGCTCCGGCATCTTCTATCTCTATCGCGACCTCGGGCTACCGGTGACGCCCGTCGCCACATCGGTGGGCCTGGTGTGGAATCGCCGCGACTGGCGCAAGAAGGCCGGCCGGGCCGCGGTCGAGTTCCTGCCCGCGATCGAGCCGGGCCTCGACAAGGAAAGCTTCATGCGCAGCCTCGAGGACGCTATCGAGAGTGCGAGCGACCGGCTGATCGCCGAGTTTGCGGGCCGTCCCTACCGGCCCAGCCAGCTCGTGCTGCGTTCGCAGGGACAGTCCGGAATCGGCTCGCCGATCACCGCCCCTCGCGGAGCGCCTTGACGAAATTCGACAGGCCGACCTGCCGCTCGCGCTTCAATCTTTCCGCCGTCAGGATAGACTTCAGTTCCATCAGGCTGGTCGCGATGTCGCGGTTGATGATCTGGTAGTCGTACTCGGCCCAGTGGCTCATCTCGTCGGCCGCCTTGGCCATGCGCTTCTGCACGACTTCCATCGAGTCCTGGGCGCGGGTGATGAGCCGCCGCTCCAGATCCCGCGTCGAAGGCGGCAGGATGAAGACCGTCACCAGATCGCTGCCCGCCTTCTCCTTGAGCTGCTGCGTGCCCTGCCAGTCGATGTCGAACAGCACGTCGCGGCCGGCCATCAATGCGGCCTCCACGGGCGCGCGCGGCGTGCCGTAGAAATGATCGAATACCCGGGCATGCTCGAGAAACTCGCCGCGCTCGATCATGCTGCTGAAGGTTGCGGTGTCGACAAACTGGTAGTCGACGCCATCCTTCTCACCGGTCCGGCGCGCGCGCGTCGTCGCCGAAACGCTGAGCTGGATCTGCTTGTCGTTGTCGAGCAGCTGCCGCGACAGGGTCGTCTTGCCGGCGCCCGAGGGCGACGACAGGACCAGCATCAGGCCGCGCCGCTGGATCTCGCCGGCATCCACCTCATTCGACATTCTGGACCTGCTCCCGCATGCGCTCCACGGCGCCCTTGAGATCGATGCCGATGCGCGTCAGCTCGATGTCCGCGGACTTCGAGCAGAGCGTGTTGGCCTCGCGATTGAACTCCTGGCACAGGAAATCGAACTTCCGGCCCACCGGGTTGTCGGCGCGGGCATCGGCCAGCAAGGTGCGCGCCTGCGCGATATGGGCGGTCAGCCTGTCGAGTTCCTCGCGCACGTCGGCCTTGCCGACCAGCAGCGCCACCTCCTGGGCAAAGCGCTCCTCCGAAAGCGCGGGCACGCGGCCCAGCAGTTCGGCAAGCTGGGCCTCGAAACGCGCCCGGACGGTGCCGATCTGCGCTAGCGCCCGTTCCCCCGCCCGACAGCAAAGGCCTTCGATCTCCGCGACATGGCCTTCGATGACCTTGGCCAGCGCCTTGCCTTCGGCAGCGCGCGACGCGACGAGCGCCTTCAGCGCCTCATCGAGCGTCACCTGAACTTCCCTGTCCAGAACGACGAGCGCCTCCTCGGTCTCCGCGCCGACATCCTCTTCCTCGATCACGCCCCGCACCCGCAACAGCCCGTCCGCGGAGGGAGCGGCCGCCCCGGTCGTCCGGCGCACTTCGTCGACCAGCGTCGCCAGCTCCGCCAGCAAGGTGCGGTTGATGGTCAGCGGCTTGGCGTTGCGTTCGCTCGTGATGGTGAGGGTCAGCGAGACGTTGCCGCGCTTCATCTTCCCGCCGACCGCGACCCGGGCGGGATTTTCCAGCCGGTCGAAGCCGGGCGGCACGCGACACCTGATTTCGAGGTTCCGCCCGTTGACGCTGCGCGCTTCCCAGACCCAGCGCCGCCGATCATCCGATCCCTGCGCCCGGGCGTATCCCGTCATGCTTGCGATCAATTTGCCCCCTGCCCTGTTCGTGGGCACTCTAAACCCTTAAGTGGATCGGCTTTTCGATTCAATTGGCTATTGAGGCGAACGTTGGTCATGGCGAAAAAGACTGCTCCACGGCAAACCGGCCTCAAGCTTGCCGCCCTCTGTCTCGGCGTCATCGGGGCGCTGGCGGGGCTCGAGATCCTCTCGACGGCATGGCTGACGATACGAGACGGCCGCTACGTGTCGGCCAAGGAACTCTTCGCCACGTCGCGAAACACCTACATCCAGGACATCACCGGCAGCGGCGGCAGCAATTGCCGGTACATCGACACGATGTTCCCGCACCCCTACCTAGCCTTCGTCCACCATCGCGACGATCCCTGCGGCGTGCCCAGCGCCAACGACATCGGCATGCTGGGTGACAGCTATCCGGTCGCCCGCAATCCCGACCGATTCGTGATCCTGCTCGCCGGCGGCTCCGTGGCCTCGCAGATCAGCCAGCTCACCCAGGCAGGCCGTCGCAGTTTCCTCGAGGAAGAGCTCAACAGGGCGTATGTCAGCCCGACCGGCAAGCCCTTCCTGGTGCTCAACGGAGGGCTCGGCGCCTGGAAGCAGCCGCAGCAGCTGATCCTTCTGGCCATCTACGGCGACTTCATCGACGCCGTGGTGACGCTCGATGGCTACAACGAGCAGCACCTCATCCAGCCCGGCCTCAAGGTCCGGTTCGAGATGCCGGCCGCAAATTATCTCGGGGTCAATCCAATCGTCGCCAAGGACGGCTTCGGCAGCCTCGCCATGAGCTGGTTCATGGGCCGCATCGCCGGCTGGCTGGGAACCGGTCTCACCAGCCACTCGCATGCCGCCTACCTCCTCGCGGCGGCCCTGGCCTCGAAGCCCGCGGACGACAGTTCGGGCTTCGGCGCCAAGACCTACTCGGCCATGATGAGCCTTCCCAGCAACATCACGGACTCCGCCACGACCTACATGGACTGGCAGACCGGGCAGTACGCCAAGTACATCCGCGTCATGGACGTCACCGCCCGCGACTTCGGCATCAAGTCGATGTTCTTTCTCCAGCCCGTCCCCGCCGTGGACAAGACGCTGACGCCAGAGGAAAGCCGCGCCACGCCTGATCTCAGGTACGGCGAGCGCTACACCGAGATCGTCCGGCGCCTCCTCGCCCTCCGCGAGCGCAACATCGAGGTTCGCAGCCTCCTCGACGTCTTCAAGGACGAGAAGGAGACGATCTACAGCGACGACATCCATCCCAAGCGGGACCTGATGGACAGCCGCGGCTATTCGCTGATGGCGGCCCGAATGGCGCAGGAAATGGCCGGCACCTGGGGCTGGCAAAAGAAACTCCAACAGTAGGGCGTTCGCACATGAAGACCTTCTCCAGCATCGTGCTCACCGGTGCATCGAGCGGAATCGGCGAAGCGCTCGCCCTAGACTATGCCGCTCCGGGCGTCGCCCTGGCACTGACCGGACGCGATCCCGAGCGGCTCGGGACGGTGGTTGCCGCCTGCCGCGCGAAGGGTGCCACCGTTGTCGCGGAGACGATCGACGTCACGGACCGCGAGCGCTTTCTGCCGTGGCTGACCGCCTTCGATGAGGCGCATCCCGTCGACCTGGTACTGGCCAATGCCGGCATCTCGATCGACAAGGACAATTCCTCGCTCGACGATTTCTCGATCATCCGCAAGACGCTCGACGTCAACATCAACGGCGTCCTGAACACCGTCGAGCCGTTGCTCCATCCGATGATGACACGCAAGCGCGGCCAGATCGGCATCGTCTCGTCGCTGGCCGGGTTCATCGGCCTGCCCTACTCGGCCTCCTACAATGCCAGCAAGGCCGCGGTGCGCGTCTGGGGCGAAAGCATCCGCTACGTGCTGAAGAAGGACGGAATCGGCGTCAGCGTCATCTGCCCCGGCTTCGTCGTCAGTCGCATCACCGCCGAGGCGCCCTTTCCCATGCCCTTCATCATGACCGCATCGCGGGCGTCTTCCATCATTCGACGTGGCCTAGCCGCCAACAAGCCGCGCATCGCCTTTCCGATCGGCACCAAGGCCG
>JAGNNA010000538.1 GCA_017990895.1 Reyranella sp. | reverse complement strand
CGCGGCGAGCCGAAGGAGATGGAGAGGATTGCCAGCGTCAGCCATGCCGCCCGCCACGAGCGCGGCCCCTCGATGCTGGTCATGTCGTCTCCCCTCGGCCTTCTCATTGGCGCCCCCGTGATGGTGGCGCGGCCGGCAGTGTCTGCGGGACGACGTGAATTATCTACGGCGGCGGTTGCATGGCGGCTAGGCCGACGATGCCCGTTGCATCATCGACGGCTCGATACGACGCGTCAGCCTTGGCCCTTCTCCGGGCTCTCGAGGCGACGAAACGTCTTGCGCAGGAGATCGGGCACGGCGCGGCGCATCTTCTCGAAGGCGACGTAGAGGCCCGGGATCACGAAGATGCCGAGGCAGGAGGCGGCCAGCATGCCGCCGAACACGGCGGTGCCGACCGCGCGCTGGGTGGCGGCGCCCGCTCCGGAGGCGATCACCAGCGGCACGAGGCCGAGGATGAAAGCGAAGGAAGTCATCATCACGGCGCGGAACCGTTGCCCGGCGGCGGAAGTGGCGGCCGTCACCGGGTCGCTGCCGCCCGCGCGTTCGTGCATGGCGACCTCGATCACCAGGATGGCGTTCTTGGCCGCGAGCGCGATCAGCACGACGATGCCGATCTGGGCGTAGATGTTGTTGGCGAGGCCGGTCAGCCACAGCGCGGCCAGGGTGCCGAACAGGCCGACGATCACCGACAGCAGCGCCGCCACCGGCAGCGCCAGGCTTTCGTAGAGGCCGACCAGGAACAGGTAGGCAAACAGCACCGCAAGCGCGAGGACGAAGCCGGTCTGGCTGCCCGCCTCCTTCTCCTGCTGCGCGGTGCCGGCCCACTGGAAGCCGTAGCCCGGCGGCAGGCTGGCGCGCGCCACCCGCTCCATCGCCGCGATCGCCTCGCCCGAGGAATAGCCCGCGGCCGGGGCGCCATTCAGCGTCACCGAGCGCAGGTTGTTGTAGCGGTTGATGGTGGCCGGCGCCGTCGTGAGTTCCAGCGTCGCCATCGCCTGCAGCGGCACCAGCGTGCCGCTCGCCGAGCGCACGCGTACGCGGTTGACGTCGTCGACGGTGCGGCGGTCGATGGCGTCGGCCTGCACCCGCACCGTCCAGGTGCGGCCGAACATGTTGAAGTTGTTGACGTTGCGGCTGCCCATCGCGGTCTGGAGCGCGACGAAGATGTCGGGGATGACCACGCCAAGGGTCTCGGCGCGGTCGCGGTCGAGCTCGAGCCGGATCTGCGGCGTCGAGGCGCTGTAGGTGGTGAAGACGCCGGCCAGCTCGGGCGCGCTCTGCGCCGCGTTGATGACGTCGCGCGCCACCGCCACGATCTCCTCCGGGGCTGCGCCGGTGAGGCTCTGCACCTCGAACTCGAAGCCCGACGAGTTGCCGAGCCCGGCGATCGGTGGCGGATTGAAGGCATAGACGTTGGCCGCGGCCACCCGCTGGAACGCCTTGTTGAGCCGCTCCAGCACCGCGAAGGCCGACATCTCGTGGCCGGGCCGTTGGACATAGGGCTTCAGCGACACAATCATCATGGCGCGGTTGGGCAGGTTCAGCCCGTCGAGCAGGCTGTTGCCGCTCACGGTGAAGAAGTTCTACAGCCACGGCTGGCCGGTCAGCATGGCCTCGACCTCGGTCACCGCTTCCAGGGTGCGGCTGGTCGAGGCGGCGTCGGGCAGCTGGATCTCGGCCATGAAGGAGGACTGGTCCTCCTCGGGCAGGAAGCCGGTCGGCACGATGCGCAGCAGGCCGCCGGTGGCCAGCGCGAACAGCGCGACCAGCCCGACCGCCAGCACGCTGCGCCGGATCAGCGGCGACGCGAGCTTCAGGTAGCCGTTTCGGGTGGCGTCGAGGCCGCGCTGGATGCGGGCCATCAGGCCGCGCGGCGCGCCGCGGCGGACGAGCAGCAGCGCGCACAGGGCCGGCGAGAGCGACAGCGCATTGATCGCCGAGATCACCATGGCGACCGAGATTGTGAGCGCGAACTGCTGATAGAGCTTGCCGGCGATGCCCGGCATGAAGGCCGTCGGGATGAAGACCGAGAGCAGCACCAGGGTGATGGCGATGATCGGCCCCGTGACCTCGGACATCGCCTTCTCGGTGGCCTCGGCCGGCGTGAGGTGCGGCTCCTTCTCGAGCATGTGCTCGACCGCCTCGACCACGACGATGGCGTCGTCGACCACGATACCGATGGCCAGCACCAGCGCCAGCAGCGACACGGTGTTGAGCGAGAAGCCCATCATCTGCATGACGGCAAAGGTGCCGATCAGCGCGACCGGCACGGCGATGATGGGGATCAAGGTCGCCCGGATGCTGCCGAGGAACAGGAAGACCACGATGGCGACCAACACGAAGGCCTCGATCAAGGTCTTCACCACGCTGTGGATCGTCGCCTCGACGAACACCGTCGTGTCGTACATGACCTCGAAGGCGACATCCTCGGGCAGCCGGTCCTCGAGGTCCTTCAGCACCCGGCGCACGCCCTCGGCGGTGGCCAGCGCGTTGGCGCCCGCGAGCTGGTAGACGTTGATGCCGGCCGCCGGCTTGCCGTTGTAGCGCGTGGTGACGTCGGCATTCGCCGAGCCCAGCTCGACCCGGCCGATGTCGCGGATACGCAGCAGCGCGCCGTCAGGGTTCGCGCGCACGGTGATGTTGCCGAACTCCTCAGAGTCCGACTCTAAAAGAATGTATTCGGTTCAAGATCTTGCGAGGCGTCTGAAGAGTAGACGAATGCTCCCGAGGAGCAGCCAGGCGGTTGCGCTTTCGCTGGTGGCCTCGAAGTCCTTGGC
>JAGNNA010000175.1 GCA_017990895.1 Reyranella sp. | reverse complement strand
ACGAACATCAGGTAGAAGCCGACCGAGTTGAACACCGACAGGGCGGCGAGCCGGCCTAGCAGCGGGCCATGGTTGCGCACCGTGTCGAGGAGCGGCGACCGGCTTGCCGGGGCCTTGCGCGGCGTCTCATGGACGTGGCGCCGCAGGATGACGCCTGCAATGTCGACCACCAGACCCAGCAGGAACGGCAGGCGCCAGCCCCAACTCTCGAGCGCCTGCTCCGACATAACCGACGCCAGCAGTGCGCCCGTCGCCGAGCCCAGCAGGATTCCGCCGATGGCACCGCAGCAGCCCAGCGCGCCCACCAGCCCGCGCCGGTTGGGCGGCGACTGCTCGATGATGAAGATGATCGAGGTGGTGTATTCGCCGCCGACCGACAGGCCCTGCACCATGCGAAGTAACGTGAGCAGGATAGGCGCCGCGATCCCAAGCGTCTGGTAGTCGGGCAGCACGCCGACGAGGAAGGTCGGGATGGCCATCGCCGCCACCGAGAAGGTCAGCGCCGCGCGGCGGCCCAGCCTGTCGCCGATCGCCCCGATCACCGCCCCGCCCACGGGCCGCATCAGGAAGCCGACGGCGAAGATGCCGAAGGCGGCCAGCACCTGCGCGACGGCGTCCTCGCTGGGGGAAGAACGCGCGACCGATCGAGGCGGCGAAATAGCCGTAGACCGCGAAATCGTACCATTCCAGAACGTTGCCGATCGTGCCGGCCGCAATCACCCGGCGCGTGTTGCCCTGGTTCATCCCCCGCTCCCCCGAAGCCCGGATCGGCCGAGCGTTCAGCCGTAGACGAACGCCTTATCTTCCAGATCGATGGCGGGAAAGACGTTCTTCTCGTTCCAATAGTCCTGCGTGTGCTGCCATTCCGGCTTGTCGCCACGCTTGGGCAGCAGATGCATGCCGCGCATCAGGTAGCCCGGGTTGAAATTCTCCGGATCGATCCAGGGCAACAAGGGCATATCCTTGTCCTCCGGCCGCAGGGCGACCTCGACCTTGCGGGCCTGGCGCTTGTCCATGTGCTCCAGCAGGCGGCACACGAAGTCGCCGACCAGATCGGCACGCAAGGTCCAGCTGGCGCGGAAGTAGCCGAACACCCAGATCATGTTGGGCACGCCGGTGAACATCATGCCGCGATAGGTCACGGTATCGGCGAAGTCGACCGGTTTGCCGTCCACCGCGAAGGCGATGTCGCCCATCACCGACAGGTGGAAGCCGGTCGCCGTCACGATGATGTCGGCCTCGAGCACCTTGCCGGACTTGAGCAGGATGCCTTCGGGCACGAAGCGGTCGATCTCGTCGGTCTCGACCGAAGCCTTGCCGGAACGGACGGCCTTGAAGAGGTCGCCGTCCGGGACGAAAGCGATGCGCTGCTGCCACGGCCGGTAGCTCGGGGTGAAATGCGGCTCCATGGGGAAATCCGGTCCGACATGGGCGCGAACCCCCGCCAGCAGCTCGGCCCGCACCTTGTCCGATTCCTCGAAGGCGCGCCGGGTGAACACCGACTGGTCGTGCAGGATCTTGCGGCGCACGATCTCGTGGATCCACTCCTCGTCGACCTCGAGCTGCCGCAGCGTCTCGGCGAGCTCGATGGCGTTGCGCCCCGGGATGAAATAGGTGGGCGTCCGCTGAAGCATCGTCACATGGCCGGCCTTGTCGGCCATGGCCGGAATGACCGTGGCCGCGGTCGCACCGGAGCCGATCACGACGATCTTCTTGCCGGTGTAGTCGAGGTCCTCCGGCCACGTCTGAGGATGGACGATCTGGCCCTTGAAGGTGTCCATGTCCTTCCATTCCGGTGTGTAGCCGACGGAATGGCGGTAGTAGCCCTGGCACATCCAGAGGAAGTTGGCGGTGAAGCGGACCGCTTCGCCCGTGTCGGTACGGACGCCCTCGATGGTCCAGAGATTGTCCTTGCTCGACCAGGTAGCCGAGTCGATGCGGTGGCGGTAGCGGATGTGCCGCGCCAGATCGTTCTCTTCTATGACCTCGCCCATGTAGGTCTTGATCTCGTGCGCGGTGGCGATCGGCTTGCCCTTCCACGGCTTGAAGCGATAGCCGAACGTGTGCAGGTCGCTGTCGGAGCGGATGCCGGGATACTTGTGGGTCAGCCAGGTGCCGCCGAAACTCTCCTGCGTTTCCAGGATGACGAAGCTGCGGTCGGGCATCTGGTGGGTCAGATGATAGGCGCCGCCAATTCCGGAAATGCCGGCGCCGACGATCAACACATCGAAATGCTCGGTCCTGGTGGCCGCGGGCCGCGCAAGGGTGGTATCCGGCATGGGAAGGCTCTTTCCTCGCTGATGATCTGGCGCCAGTCTTGCGCGATCATGAGTGCCGAAGCCAGCCCCCAAATGCCACGGGTCGAAACCGGCCGGAAACGCCGCGGGGTCCTGTCGACCCTTGCCGTCCTGGCGGGCCTCGTCGTCGGGATCGTCCTCGCCGAGGGCCTGACCCGCCTGCTGTTCCCCACCTTCGATCCCTCCGGCCGCTTCGAATTCACTTATCCTGTGGGCTCCCTGTTGCTCGGCAAACCCGGCACGGAGGCGCGCCAGATCAAGAATACCGGTGATTACGACGTGGCCGTTCGCATAAATTCACACGGACTGCGCGACGCCAACGACGTGGCGACCGCGGGCTCCGACGACATCCTCGTCGTGGGCGATTCGTTCACCTGGGGCTGGGGCGTCGAAGCCCAGGACCGCTTCTCCGACCAGCTCCAGATCCTTACCGGCCGGCGCACCTTCAACCTTTCCACGCCCACGGACCTGGACGGCTACGCGGCTCTCCTCGCCTACGCCAAGACACTGGGGTCCAGGGCCGGCCGTATCGTCATCGCGGTCTGCATGGAGAACGATCTCCACCTGTATGGCGGGGCCCAGCCGGACGAACGGCCGCCCGAAGATGGCGGCGCCTTCAAGGACTGGCTGGCGGGCCATTCGGCCCTCTATCTTCTGGCCGTCACGACCGTCCAGCAGACGCCCTGGCTGCGAGGCATGGCCGCAAGAGCCGGCCTGATCGTGCCCAACCTCGAGGGGATCGCGAAGAACGACTACGACCCTGCGGTCATCGACTCGTCGGCCCGCAGGCTTCAGGAGATCGAGGAGCGATATCGCGCGCTCGTCGTGCTCATCCCGTCGCGTGCCCTCTGGGTCGGCAACTCCCGCACCCGGGCCATCGAGGAACGCGTCCATACGGCTTTCATCGTCGCTCTCCAGCGGCGCGGCATCGACGTGCTGGACCTGCAGCCGGTCCTGGAGGCACAACTTGCCCCGCTCTCCTACCACTTCGACAATGACGGCCACTGGAATGTCCGCGGTCACGCCCTGGCCGCCCATGCCATCAGCCAGCATCTTGCCCGCTAACGGAAGAACGCCCATGCACGACAAGGTCGACGTCCTGATCATCGGTTCCGGCGCCTCGGGGGCGGCAGTGGCCTGGAGCCTCGCCGACACCAAGATGCGAATCCTCTGCCTCGAGCAGGGCGACTGGGTGAAGCCCACGGACTATCCGACCAACGGCCGCGACTGGGAGGCGCGCCTGTTCGGCGACTTCGCCATCAATCCCAACCGCCGAGCCCGCGAGACGGACTATCCGATCAACAACGGCACCTCGCCCATCCAGGTCGTCAACTTCAATGGCGTCGGCGGCAGCACCATCATGTACACGGCGCACTATCCGCGCCTGCATCCCTCGGACTTCAAGGTGAAGACGCTGGACGGCGTGGCCGACGACTGGCCCGTCGACTACGCCACCCTCGAGCCGTACTTCGCCGAAAACGACCGCATGACGGGCGTCGCAGGCCTCGAGGGCGATCCCGCCTACCCGCACCACGTGCTGCCGATGCCCCCGCTGCCGCTCGGCAAGACCGGCAAGTGCTTCGGCGAGGCGATGAACAAGCTCGGCTGGCATTGGTGGCCGTCGGACTCCGCGATCGCCACGACCGAGTATGACGGCCGCGCGCCCTGCATCAATCTCGGCCACTGCACGCCGGGCTGCGCCCAGGGGGCCAAGGCCAGCACCGACGTGACCTACTGGCCGCATGCTATCCGCGCCGGCGTCGAGTTGCGCACCCGCGCGCGGGTCCGCGAGATCACGGTCGGCCGGGACGGTCTCGCGAGCGGCGCGATTTACTACGACGCGGAGGGCAAGGAGCATTTCCAGCCGGCGGAAATGGTGATCGTGGCCTGCAACGGCATCGGCACGCCGCGCCTGATGCTCAATTCGCAATCGGGGAAGTTTCCCAACGGGATCGCCAACTCGAGCGGGCTCGTGGGCAGGAACCTGATGTTCCACCCGTTCGCCCACACCTACGGCTATGTCGACGAGCCGATAGACGGAAACACAGGCGCGCAGCTCTCGCTTTGGAGCCAGGAATTCTACGAGACGGACAGATCGCGCGGCTTCGTGCGCGGCTACACGCTGCAGCTCCATCGCGGCGCCGGCATGATCGTCGACGCGATCACCAACACCGCCCGCGGCTTCCTGCCCTGGGGCGAGGCGCATCACGACGTCTACCGCACCATCTTCAACCGCAAGCTCGGCCTCTCGGCGATCTGCGAGGACCTGCCCGAAGAGCACAACAGGGTGACGCTCGATCCGGTGTTGAAGGACAGCAACGGGATCCCCGCGCCCAGGATCGAGTACACGCTGAGCGACAACACGAGGAAGATGATCGCCCACGGCGTCGCACGCTCGAAGGACATCCTCGAAGCGGCCGGCGCGAAGAACATCGGCGGCGAGGCGCCGATGCTCAATGCCGGCTGGCATCTGATGGGGACGGCCCGCATGGGCACAGATCCCGAGCGCTCCGTGGTCAACGAATGGGGCCGCAGCCACGATGTGAGGAACCTGTTCGTCGTCGACGGCAGCATCTGGGTGACCTCGGGCGGCGTGAACCCGACCTCGACCATCCAGGCGCTGGCGCTCTACATCGCCGACAACATCAAGCGTCGCCTCGCCGACGCCACGCTCTTCGATTGAGGCCGACCACCATGAAGCACGACACCCTGAGCGACGCCGAACTCCGCGACCTGCGCGCGCTGGCCGGCCTGATGATCCCCGCCAGCACCCGGTACGGCGTGCCCGGCGCCGATGACGAGCTGATATTCGCCGATATCGTGAAAAGCCTGGAACGCGATACGTCCGACGCACAAACTGCTCTCCGGCAGCTCGCCGCGCTTTCCGGTGGCGCCTTCGGCGATCTTCCCCCGGAGCGTCGTGCCGAGGTCGCAGCTCGCTTCAGGCAGGAAGGCGGTGCCCCGCTCTTCTCCCTCAATCGCGTGGTTCTGCTATGCTACTATCGTGACGATCGCGTGATGCGGTCGCTGGGCCAGGAGCCGCGCTCGCCCTTCCCCAAGGGCCATGTCGTGGAACAGGGCGACTGGTCGTTGCTCGACTCGGTGAGGAAACGCCCGCCCATGTGGCGTCGCGTCTGACGCGGCCCGTCAGCCCTGGCCGCGGGCCTTGAGCACGTAGCCCATCGCGCGGAAGCTCGAATCCTTCTGGATCGCGGCGGTGATTCTCGGATCGCCATGGGGATTACTGAGGGCGTTCAGCACGTCGGTCTGGGTCTGGCAGGACGCGGTCGCCTGGGCTGCCAGGGATTGGGCGCTGGCGAAGGCGTCGGCAAGGTGAATGTTGGCGACCAGGCAATTGTCCCGCGCCTCGTAGGCGTCATTGATGCTCTTCATGAGCTTGGGATCGGACAGGCCGGCGCCGCTCATGGAGCTCGCCGCCTCGCATCCACCCAGCAGCACCGGAAGAAGCACCATGGCCGCCTTCAGGGATGTCCTCGTCGCCTTCATCCACTCTTCCCGCAAGTAACGTCGGCCAAGAAAATTATGCCGGGCCCGGCCTGTCAAGGCCGGGCCCGAATCGCGGCTCAGTGTCGGCTGATCTCGGCGCGGCCGACGACCATGTGGTGGACTTCGTCCGGCCCGTCGGCGAAGCGCAGATGGCGCTGGTTCACGTACATTTCCGACAGGGGCGACCACTGCGAGATGCCGGTGGCGCCGTGGATCTGCATCGCCTGGTCGATGATCACGCAGACCTTCTCCGGCACCATCGCCTTGACCATGCTGATCCAGACGCGGGCCTCGCGATGGCCCAGTACGTCCATCGCCTTGGCGGCCTTGAGGACCATGAGGCGCATCGCCTCGATCTCGATGCGGGCACGGCTCACCAACTCGAGGTTCTTGCCGAGGGCGATCAGCTGCTTGCCGAAGGCGGTGCGGGTGGAGCCGCGCTTGACCATGAGGTCGAGCGCCTTCTCCGCCGCGCCGATCGAGCGCATGCAGTGATGGATGCGGCCCGGTCCGAGGCGGACCTGGCTGATCTCGAAGCCGCGGCCCTCGCCCAGCAGCATGTTCGAGGCCGGCACGCGGCAGTTGTTGAACTTGAGATGCATGTGGCCGCGCGGCGCGTGGTCGTGGCCGAACACGGTCATCGGGCCGAGGATCTCCAGCCCCGGCGTCCCCATCGGCACCAGGATCTGCGACTGCTGGAACTGCGGCGAGGCATCGGGACTGGTCTTGCACATGACGATCATGATCTTGCAGCGCGGGTCGCCGGCGCCGGAGATGTAGTACTTCTCGCCGTTGATCACCCATTCGTCGCCGACCAGTTCGGCGCGCGTGGCGATGTTCTTGGCATCCGACGAAGCGACGCCCGGCTCGGTCATCGCGTAGGCCGAACGGATCTCGCCGTTCAGCAGCGGCTTCAGCCACTTTTCCTTCTGCTCGGGCGTGCCGACCTTCTCCAGCACTTCCATGTTGCCGGTGTCAGGCGCGGAACAGTTCAGCGACTCGGACGCCAGCGCATACTTGCCGAGCTCGGCGGCGATGTAGGCGTAGTCGAGATTGGTGAGGCCGCGGCCGATCTCGGAGTGCGGCAGGAAGAAATTCCACAGGCCCGAGGCCTTGGCCTTGTTCTTGGCCCCCTCGAGCAGCTCCAGCTGCCCCGGCGCCCAGCTCCAGCGATCCTTGCGGCCCTCGCCCAGGCGGAAGAACTCCTCGGTGATCGGCGCGACGTTCTCGGTGATATGCGCCTTCACCGCATCGAACAGGGGCTGCGCCTCCTTCGACATGGCGAGATTGTTCAGCTCGGCTTCGAGATCGGGGCGGACCGGCTTCCTGGTCGCTGCCGCTGCCTTCTGGGTCATTGAGGTTTCCTCGGGTTCGGTCGATCGGACTTTCTGTTCGCCCAATCCCTACAGACCTCAGTTTTCCGGTCAAGCGGCGTGCCGGCCGGCTGGATACGACGTATCGTGGACGCCCATTTCGCAATGCAACGAAAGGTGGCCAACATGGGAAGGCTGGACGGTAAAGTCGCGGCGGTGACGGGCGGGGCATCGGGGATTGGCGAGGCGACGGTCAGGCGTTTCGTCGCCGAGGGCGCCAGCGTGGCATTCTGCGATCGGGACGGTGAGCGCGGCCAGCGCGTGGCTGCCGAACTCACGGCCACCGGAGCCACGGTCGCCTTCACCCAGGCGGACGTCGGTACCGAGGCTGCCTGCCTCGCGTTCGTCAACGGCGCTGCGCAGAAGTTCGGGCGCATCGACATTCTCGTCAACAATGCCGGCATTCGCAAATACGAGAAGATCGACGAGGCCAGCGCGGCGAGCTGGAACGAGATCCTCAACGTCAACCTGCTGAGCTACGCCTTCTGTGCCAAGGCGGCGGTTCCGCTCATGCGCCACAATAAGGGCGGCGCCATCGTCAACGTGGCCTCCGTCCGTTCCGTCATCGCCGGCGGCGGAAACCTGCAGTACGACACCACCAAGGCCGCGATCGCGGGCCTGACGCGGGCACTCGCCGCCGACCATTCGGCGGAGGGCATTCGGGTGAACGCCGTCGGCCCGGGCCCGATCTTCACGCCGTTCCATCAGCGCCGTATCGAAGCCGCCGGCGAGACCGTCGAACAGTACAATGCCCAGGCCGCGCGGGGCACCATGCTGAAGCGCCCGGGCCGGCCCGAGGAAGTCGCTGCCGCAATCCTGTTCTTGGCCTCGGACGACGCTTCCTACGTTACCGGCGCCCTGCTGTTCGTGGACGGCGGCATGACCGTGCTGTGAGCCGGGCGACCCGGCTCGACACCAATACGATGCCTACTTGATCGCCAGCAACTCGACGTCGAAGATCAGCGTGGCGTTGGGCGGAATGACACCGCCGGCGCCGCGCGCGCCGTAGCCGAGGTGCGGCGGAATGATCAGCGTTCGCTTGCCGCCGACCTTCATGGTCGCCACGCCCTCGTCCCAGCCGCCGATGACGCGCTGAACGCCGATCGGAAACTCGAAGGGCGAGCCGCGATCGACCGACGAATCGAACTTCTTGCCCTTGGCGCCCCCTTCGAAGAGCCATCCCGTGTAGTGCATGACACAGGTCTGCCCGGTCTTGGGGCTCGCGCCCGTGCCGACGGTCGTATCGATGATTTTCAGGCCGCTATCGGTGGTCATGACTTTTCCTTGCGTTTGCGCGCCGGCCGGACAGGCGGTGAAAAGAACTGCGGTCGCGATAACGGCGCGACGGGTCACGGGCATTTGGCTTTTCCCTGGAGAGTTCGCGTACGGTCCAGCGATACGAAACAATGGCGAGGAAGCCAACCCCGATCGCACGTCATCTGGAGTTCCGTGCAAGGCTTCAGTGTCCTCGACGAGGACCCGAAGCCGTTTGCCTGACAGATAATGGCGGAGGGGATGGGATTCGAACCCACGATAGGGATTATCTCCCTATAACGGTTTAGCAAACCGCCGCCTTCGGCCACTCGGCCACCCCTCCGCAGACCCGTTAAGACCCCGGCGACCATAACCCACGACGGATGCCGGGCGGTTCTAGCGGCGGCGATCCAGAGTGTCAAACGAGGCCATGATTCCGCAAGGTTTTACAGGCTCTTGGCGGGCCTGCCTGAAGCGTGCGACGCTGCGTCCATGACATCCAGTTCCATCGACATGCTCAAGCGCCTTGTGGCGTTCGACACCACCTCGCGCAACTCCAACCTCGATCTGATCAAGTACATCCAGGCCTACCTGGACGATCACGGCATCCGCAGCACGCTGGTCCCCAACGAGGAAGGCACCAAGGCCAACCTGTTCGCCTCGGTCGGTCCTGAAGCCGAGGGCGGCATCGTCCTGTCGGGTCACACCGACGTCGTGCCGGTGGACGGCCAGCCCTGGGACACCGACCCGTGGACGCTGACCGAGAAGGAAGACGGCAATCTCTACGGCCGCGGCACCTGCGACATGAAGGGCTTCATCGCCGCCTGCCTCGCCCACGTACCGACGCTCAAGAAGGCGAAGCTCAAGGTGCCGATGCATTTCGCCTTCAGCTACGACGAGGAGATCGGCTGCCTCGGCGCGCATTCGCTGGTCGAGAAGCTGGTCGGCAACGTGCCGCGCCCGCAGGCAGTAATCGTGGGCGAGCCGACGATGATGGGCGTGGTCAATGCTCAGAACGCCGGCGGCGGCATCATCGCCACCTTCACCGGCGTCGAGGCCCACTCCTCCATGACTCACCTCGGTGTCAGCGCCATCCATTTCGCCGGCGACTTCATCCACTGGCTGAACGAGCTGCAGGTCGAACTGGCCGGCCGCAAGCGGACCGACATCGACACCGTGCCCGGCCACACGACGATCAACGTCGGCATCGTGACCGGCGGTACGGCGGGCAACATCCTCGCTCGCGAATGCACGCTCAACTGGGGCTATCGCACCCTACCCGGCGACGATCCGTGGGAAGTGCAGCGCCGCGCCGAGGCCTATGTCGCCGAGCTGCTGCTGCCGAAGATGAAGGCCAAGCATCCCGATGCCGACATCCAGATGAAGCGCCGTTCCTTCGTGCCCGGCCTGCTGCCGCAGGAGAACGAGGAAGCCGCCAAGCTTGCCCTGCAATGGACCGGCGGCAACCGCACCTATGCGGTGCCCTACGGTACAGAGGCCGGCATCTTCCGCAGCCACGGCATCCCGACCGTGATCTGCGGGCCGGGCGACATCTCGCAGGCACACCAGCCCAACGAATTCGTCGCGAAGTCGCAGATGGATGCCTGCGACGCCTTCATCGGCAGGATGATCGGCTGGGCCGAGCGCCCGTAGGCCTCGCGTCTCATTGGAGCGCGCCACTGGAGAGGGCGTGAAGTTATTGGCGCCTGTCGGAGCGTAGTTGGCGATAGAGGAGCGATCGCACGGCCGGTTGACCTGCGGGCCGTGGAGTGAGCGGGGTTCAGGCGAAGCCGAGGCGTT
>JAGNNA010000174.1 GCA_017990895.1 Reyranella sp. | reverse complement strand
TGATGGTGATCGACGCGCAGGCGACGCCCAGGATGGCCGAGCAGGTGATCGAGCGCATCCGCACCGTCACCGACAAGCCGATCAAGTACGTGGTGCTGACTCACTATCATGCCGTGCGCGTGCTGGGTGCCAGCGGTTACAGCCCCGAGCACATCATCTGCAGCGAGGCCACGCGCGAGATGATCGTCGAGCGCGGCGCGCAGGACTACAAGTCCGAGCTGCAGCGCTTCCCGCGCCTGTTTCAGGCGGCCGAAACCATCCCCGGCCTGACCTGGCCCACCATCACCTTCACGGATCGCATGACCCTGTGGCTGGGCAAGCTGCAGGTCGACATCATCCATGCCGGGCGCGGCCACACCAAGGGCGACACGATCGTCTGGCTGCCCGAGGAACGCACCCTGTTCAGCGGCGATCTCGTCGAATACGGCGCCACGCCTTATTGCGGCGACGCTCACTACAAGGACTGGCCCGAGACGCTGCAGAAGCTGCGCGACCTCAAGGCCGAGGCGCTGGTGCCCGGCCGCGGCGACGCGCTGATCGGAGAAGGGCCGGTCGAGGAAGGCATTGCCGGGACACAGGCCTTCCTGAGCGACCTCTACAGGGTCGTGGAGAAGAGCGCCGAGACCGGCGATTCGCTGAAGCAGGCCTACGACAAGGCGATGGCCGCGCTGCAGCCGCGCTATGGCAACTGGGTCATCTTCGAGCACTGCATGCCGTTCGACGTCAGCCGCGCCTATGACGAGGCCAAGGGCCTCGATCATCCGCGCATCTGGACGGCCGAGCGCGACATCGAGATGTGGGCGGCGCTGGAAAAGGCCGAGTGACGATGCCGGCGTTGGAGCGCGCCACTCCAGTGGCGCATCATGAGCGCCACTGGAGTGGCGCGCTCCTATGAGTTCTTACACTTACCGCCACTACCCGTATGTCAAACCGCCCGAACTCGACGGCGGGGGCGGGCGCCGACCGGTCGTGATCGTCGGCGCCGGCATGGCGGGGCCGACCCTGGCGCTTGCACTGGCGCAACGCGGCGTTCCCTCGGTGGTGCTGGACGAGGACGACACGGTGAGCCTCGGCAGTCGCTCGATCTGCCAAGCCAAGCATAGTCTCGAAACCTGGGATCGGTTCGGTGTCGCGAGCCGCATGGTCGAGAAGGGCATTACGTGGGAGCAGGGTGAGCTCTATCTCCACGACAAGCCGGTCTTCCGGTTCAACCTGCAGCCCGAGCCCGGGCACAAGTTCCCGGCCTTCGTGAACCTGCAGCAATATTACGTGGAGGAGTATCTCTACGAGCGCTGTCTCGCGGAGCCGCTCGTCGAGATGCGTTTCCGCAACAAGCTCCTCGTGGTCACGCCGGGCCCTGACGGAGTCGCGGTCGAGGTCGAGACGCCTGACGGGCGTTACACGCTCGACGCCGACTGGCTGGTCGCCTGCGACGGTGTGCGCAGCACCGTGCGGCACCTCATGGACCTCCCCTTTCCGGGTGAGGTCTTCCACGACCGGTTCCTGATCGCCGACATCCGGCTGCTGAGCGAGCTGCCGAAGGAGCGTCGCTTCTGGTTCTACCCCCCGTTTCATCCGACCAACTCCGTGCTGCTGCACCGCCAGGCCGACAATGTGCTGCGCGTCGATTTCCAGCTCGGCCGCGATGCCGATCCGGAGGAGGAGAAGAAGCCGGAGAACATCGACCGTCGCCTGCGCCAGATGTTCGGCCCCGAGGCGCGCTGGGAGCACGAGTGGACCAGCGTCTACACCTTCACCTGCCGCATGATGGAACGTTTCGTCCACGGCCGGGTAATCTTCGCCGGCGATGCCGCGCACGTCGTCTCGCCGTTCGGGGCGCGTGGAGGCAATGGCGCCATCGCCGATGTCGACAACCTTGCCTGGAAGCTGGCGAGGGTGCTCGGCAAGACATCACCCCTGTCCTTGCTGGACAGCTACTGTAGCGAGCGTCGCGCCGCGGCGCGCGAGAACATCCTGAACTCGACCCGCAGCACCGACTTCATAACGCCGAAGTTTCCAGCCTCGCGGGCCTTCCGTGACGCAACGCTTTCGCTGGCACGCGACTTTCCCTTTGCGCGCGCGCTGATCAACAGCGGCCGCCTGTCGGTGCCGACCGTCCAGCCCGACTCGCCGCTCGATACCGCGGATACCGACACGGACTGGGTGCGCGGCCCGTCTCCAGGGCGCGCCATGCTCGACGCACCGATCGGCCGGCAGGGGGAAGGCTGGCTCATCGACCGGCTGGGTGCGGACTTCACGGTGCTGACCTTCGCCGATCCCGATACGCCGATGACGGATTTCCCGCCCGGGGCTACCGGCGTCCGGATTGCGGGCGACGGGCTCGCCCGCCAGCGCTACGATGGCCGGCCTGGCACGACCTACCTGGTCCGGCCGGACCGTTATGTCGCCGCCCGCTGGCGCCGCTTCGACGGCGCCGCGATCGCCGCGGCGATAGGAAGGGCGACTGGAAACGGCTGAGGAGACCGCGATGGCCGACATCACGACCGGCGCGCTGCGCCGTACGCTCAATCTCGCGCGGCCCGACGATGTATATAATGCAATCGTCGACGCGCATCGGGATCTCAGCGACGAGCAGTGCCGCGCCTTCGACGCGCGGCTGATCCTCCTGCTGGCCAATCATGTCGGCGACGAGGCGGTGCTGCGTGAGGCGCTGAGAGCGGCGCGCGAGACGATGGAGGAAACATGAAGGGCATGCTCACTGGCCGCCTGGCGCTGGTCACCGGCGCCGGCCGCGGCAACGGCGCCGCCATCGCGCGCGGCCTCGCGGCGGCCGGCGCACGCGTCATCGTCACCGATGTCGATCTCGAGGCGGCACGTACGATCGCCGACAGCATCGTCAAGGCGGGCGGCGAGGCGCGCGGCCATGCGCTGGACGTCACGGATGAGGAAGGCTGCCGCAAGCTCGCGCAGGACGTCTCCCTGCTGGTCGGCCCGATCAGCATCCTGGTCAACAATGCCGGCATCTTTCTGCGCGGCGGCCTGACGGAGCCGGACGGCCGGGCGCGCTGGGAACGCACGATGGAGGTCAACGTCCAGGGGCCTTTCAACGTCACCATGGCGTTCATCGAGCAGCTCAAGCATACCAAGGGCAGCATCGTGAACATCGCCTCGATCAACTCGTTCATCGCGCCGGCCGGCAGCGGCGTCTATCCGGTGTCGAAAGGCGCCCTGGCCCAGTTCACGCGGGCGCTCGCGACCGAGCTGGCGCCCGATGGCGTGCGGGTGAACGCGCTGGCGCCAGGCATCATCGCCACCGCGATGACGGAGGTGACGCGCGCCGATCCGAAGAAGCTGGACGGTTTCCTCGCCCACGTGCCGATGAAGCGTGTGGGCCAGCCTGAGGAACTGGCCGGGCCGGTGGTGTTCCTGTGCTCGGACGCGGCGAGCTACATCACCGGCGCCATCCTGCCGGTCGATGGAGGCTATCTTGCCGTCTGACCTCGAAAAGCTGGTCGTGCGGCCGGCGACGGTCGACGATGTCGATGCGCTGCATCGCTTCTCGGTCGATCTCGCGACCTACGAGGACGAGCCCGATGCCGTCGGCTCGACGCCCGAGACCCTGGCGCGCGACGGCTTCGGCGAGAACCCGCAATTCGCCGCCCTGATCGCCGAGCGCGGGTCGACGCCCGTCGGCTTCGTCCTCTACACGTTCAACTATTCCGTCTGGACCGCCGCGCGCGGCATCTTCATCGAGGACATCTGGGTCGTGCCGGGGGAACGCCGCGGCGGCGTGGCCCGCGCGCTGATGCGGGGCCTCGCCCGCGAATGCGCGGACAAGGGCTGCAAGCGCATCGACCTGAACGTGCTCGACTGGAACTCGGCGCGCGGCTTCTACGAACGCCTGGGCTATCGCTGGATCCGCAACTGGCTGCCCTACCGCATGAGTGGCGAGGCGCTGGCCGCGCTGGCTAGCTCTTCTTCGAAAGACTCATGACTCTTCCGGCCTTGGCCGGCTTGGGCAGAACCTTGTGGGTCTCCCAGATCGCGTCGAGGCGCTCGGTCACCGGCACCGGCCAGGGGCCGGAACGTCGCGTCTCGTAGTTGATGTTCATCACGATCGTCTCGTTGGTCGCCGCCAGATAGTCCTGCTCGGCGTGATACATCTCGTGGAAGAGGTGGACCTTCTTGGCATCGCGCGCGAGCAGCTGGGTGGTGAAGCGCAGCGGCGCTCCTTCCTTGAGTTCGCGGTCATAGGTGACGTGGGTCTCCAGCACGAAGGTCATGCCGAGCTTGCCGTCGACGTAGCGGCGGCCCAGCCCCATGTTGCGCATGAAGGCGCCGGAAGCCTGGTCGAAGGCGGTGACGTAGAAGGCCACGTTCATGTGGCCGTTCCAGTCGACCCATTCCGAAACGACGGTGGAGCGGTGAGTGTCGAGCGGGGCGCGGGTGATGAGTTCGGGAAGTTCGTACGGCAGGGACTGAAGCATGGACGCTGTTACTTTTTCTTGATTCCGATGAGGCGGCCGGCTTGGGCCGGGCGCGGGAGGGTGGCATGCGCCGCGGCGAGCTTCTCGATGCGTTCCATGGCGAAGTCGGGCCACGGCGCCGAGCGGCGGGTCTGGTAGTCGATGTTCATCAGCATGAGTTCGTTGGTGGCGGCGAGATAGCCTTCCTTTGCATGATACATCATGTGGATGAAGTGGAGGCGCTTGGCGTCGTGGTCGAGGATCTGCGTCGTGATGCGCAGGCCGTCGCCTTCCTTGACCTCGCGGTCGTAGGTGACGTGCGCCTCGAGCACGAAGGTCATGCCGATCTTGTCGCGCGTGTATTCCCAGCCGCAGCCGAACTGCTGGCAGAGCGTATCCGTGGCCTTGTCGAAGGCCACGACGTAGTAGCCCACGTTCATGTGGCCGTTCCAGTCGATCCAGTCGGGCAGAACGGTCGCGGGGTGGCGATCGAGCGGCGCCGCAAGGTCGAGATCGATCATGAGGTATGGAGCTAATTTCATGCGATCGACCGTAGCGAAGGGGCGCGGCGCACCGCAAGTTCCGTGCAACAGAGTTGCGAGGAGCGAACATGGCGAAGAAGACGAAGGCGGCCGTGCTGGGCGTGGGCGCCGAGCGCGGCCTGGGCGCGGCCGTGAGCCGCCGCTTTGCGAAAGAGGGATATCACGTACTGGTGGCGGGGCGCACCGCACCGAAGATCGACAAGGTCGTGCAGGGCATCCGCGACGCCGGCGGCTCGGCGACGGCGGTGGTGGTCGACGGCACGAAGGAAGACGAGGTCGTCGCGCTGTTCGACCGCGCGATGGCGGATGATGCCGACGGCGCGCCGGCCGACCTGTTGGTGTTCAACATGGGTAACAACGCCGCCGTCGATTTTCGCGAGATGACGGCCCAGCATTTCGAGGACTCCTGGCGGGTCGGCTGCTTCGCCGGCTTCCTGTTTGGCCGGGAAGCCATGCGCCGCCTCGCGCCGCTCGGACGCGGCACGGTGATCTTCACCGGCGCTTCGGGCTCGCTGCGTGGACGCCCGCGCTTCGCCGCCTTCAACGCCACCAAGGGCGGACTGCGGCTGATGGTGCAGTCGATGGCGCGCGAATTCGGACCGCAGGGCATCCATGTTGCGCACGCCATCATCGACGGCGGCATCGAGGGCGAACGCCTCCTGTCGCGCATGCCCGACCGCGCCGAGAAGGCCGGGCCGGACGGTCTGCTGAACATCGACGCGATCGCCGACAGCTACTGGCACCTGCACCGCCAGCACCGCAGCGCCTGGACGCATGAGATCGACCTGCGCCCGTACAAGGAGCCGTTCTAGCCCACCCCGTCGTCCCTCGATTGCGCGCCTACGGCGCTTCGCTCGGGACGACGGCTTTAAGGAATCGCCAACAACTCCGCGGCCACCAGATCGGGGGCCGAGATGATGCAGTTGTGGCCGGCCTCGATCGAACGATAGCGGACGTGCGGCATAGCCTGCACCTTCTCGTGCATGCCGGCCGACACCGGATAGCGCGGTTTGGTGCAGGCGATGTAGGTCATCGGGCGGCCGTTGCCGGCCGGATGACGCAGCGTGATCGGCTTGGTGTAGCAGGCCAGCGGATGCGGCGTGAGATGGCTGTGCGTCCAGGCCGCCAGTTCGGGATCGTCGATGATCAGGCTGCCGACGGGTGCGAAGGGCAGCACTTCGGTGCCGTTCACGACCTTTATCAACTTCTTCCGCTTGGCCACGATCTCGGGCGGGATGCGGCCGAAGATCGACTGACCGTCGGTCGCAATGCCGCCGTCGACGATGACGAGATGGCCGATCCGCTCGGGAATGCGATCGGTCACCAGGGTGGCGATCAGGCTGCCGAAACTGTGGCCGACCAGCACGATGTCGCGCAGGTCTTCGTTCTCCAGTGTCGCGATCGTGTCGGCGAGGAAGACGTCGTTGTCGAGCTCGGGCGAGAGTTCCGCCGCGCGCTCGCCGACGCCGCGAAAGGGCAGGGCGCGGGCGTCATGTCCCGCCGCAGTCAGGCGTTCGACGACGAATTTCCAGGACCACGCGCCCATCCAGGCACCTGGGAGACAGACATAGGTACGGGACTTACTCATTCAGCGTGCGCCGGCGGCCTCCAGGATCGAGGCGATCTCGCGCTGGCCGCGCTGGCGTGCGTGACCGAGCGGCGTGACGCCCTGGTTGTCGGGAAGATTGACGTCGGCGCCGTGCCCCACCAGCAGGCGCGCGATCTCGATATAGGCAGGGCCGCCATCACCCAGGATCACGGTCTCGAGCAGGGCGGTCCAGCCGAGCCGGTTCACATGGTTCACGTCGATCGCGGTCTTCAGGAGTTCGCGCACCGTCTCGACATGGCCGTGGTGGCAGGCCGGGATCAGCGCTGTGCCGCCATAGCGGTTGGTGCTCTTGAGGTCGGCGCCGGCTTTCAAGGTGAGCTTCAGGATCTCCAGCCGCCCCTGTGCGCCGGCCAGCAGAAAGGCGCTGTCGCGTTTCTCGTCCTGGGCGTTGACGCTGGTGCCGGCGGCGATCAGGCGTCGCGCGGTCTCGATGTCATTGCGCTCGGTCGCCTCGATCAGGGCGCGTTCATCTTGAGTGAGGGTCTGGGCTGTCACGGCGCCCGTCCATAGCAGAAGGAGCAGGGCGAGGACGAGGCGCAGCGTTTCGCGGGCTTTCATCGGCATGATAGCGTGCCGCAAACCAACGGAGGATTCCATGGCCACCAATCGTCGCGTGCTGCTGAAGTCGCGTCCGCAGGGCGAACCGACACAAGCCAATTTCGACATCGTCGACCAGCCGATCCCCGAGCCCAAGGACGGCGAGTATCTCTCGCGCACGATCTGGCTGTCGCTTGATCCCTACATGCGCGGCCGCATGGCCGAGGCCAAGGGCTATGCCTCGAATGTCAATCTCGGTGATGCGATGGTCGGCGGCACGGTGGGTCAGGTCGTGAAGTCCAGGAACCCACGCTTCAAGGAAGGCGACTATGTCGTCGAGTATGCCGGCTGGCAGAGCTACGCCTGCTCGACCGGCGACATGTCGATGAAGCTCGATCCCGACGCCGCGCCGCTCTCGACCGTGCTGTCGGTGCTGGGCATGCCGGGCATGACGGCCTGGTGGGGCCTGATGGAGATCGGCAAGCCCAAGGCGGGCGAGACGGTGGTCGTGTCGGCCGCCTCCGGTGCCGTCGGCTCGGTCGTCGGCCAGCTCGCCAAGCTCAAGGGCTGCCGCGCCGTCGGCATCGCCGGCGGCAAGGAGAAGTGCGACTACGTCGTGAACGAGCTGGGCTTCGACGCCTGCGTCGACTATCGCGCGGCCGGCGGCAACCTGTTCAAGGAGCTGCGGGCCGCGGCGCCCAAGGGCATCGACATCTACTTCGAGAATGTCGGCGGCGCCGTCCAGGCGGCGGTCGTGCCGCAGCTCAACGACTTCGCGCGGGTGCCGCTCTGTGGCCTGATCTCGCAGTACAACGAGATGCAGATGAACCCCGGCCCCGACTGGCGCCTGCTGCTGATCAAGCGCGCCACCGTGACCGGCTTCATCGTCTCCGATCACTTTGGCCAGATGGCCGATTTCTGGAAGGAAGTGCCGGCCGCGGTGAAGGCCGGCAAGATCAAGTATCGCGAGGATATCGTGAAGGGCATCGAGAACGCGCCCGAGGCGTTCATCGGCCTCCTGAAGGGCCGGAACTTCGGCAAGCTGCTGGTGCAGGTCGCCGAGGATCCGACCCGGAAGTAGCGCCTCAGGCGGCGGGGCGGTTCTTCAGCGCGAGGCCCATCGTCACCCAGCCGGATCCGATGAAGATCAGGTCGATGCCGAGGAAGATGCCGAGCACGAAGAAGCTGGAGGCCGGCCACTTGGCGATGATCATGATGCCCAGCAGCAGGGTCACGAGACCAGACAAGACGACCCAGCCCCACGGCTTGCCGGCGGATTTCATGCTGAAGGCGAGGAAAATGCGCAGCACGCCGCCGGCCACGAGCGCCGCGCCCAGCATCAGCGTCAGGATGGTGGCCGCAGCGAAGGGATTGCCGATGGCGATGACGCCGGCGCCGACATAGAGCAGGCCGAGCAGCATCCAGACGACGAACTTGCCCCAGCCCTTCACGCTGAAGGCTGCGACGATTTCCGCGACGCCGCCCATGATCATCATGATGCCGACGATCATGACGGCCGAGGCGGTTGCCGCGACTGCGCTGCCCAGCGCGACGAAGCCGGCGATCAGGAACACGACGCCCAGGGCCACGATCCATCCCCACTTGGCGCGCAGGACCTTGAGGCCTTCCGCGAGGTTAGGGGGAAGCGGACTGTTGGTGGACATTGTCATGGCGATGCTCCTTCAGAGCGGAATGGACAATGTCAGGATACACCCACGCAATGGCACTGTCGCCGGTTGTATGGGACACTTGAGTGTCACACAGATGCAGGAAGACATGAACGAACCGAAGAAAGAGGCGCCCGCGCCGCGCCCCGCCACCACCGTGCTGCTGCTGCGTCCGTCGCAGCCGGGCGACGCCGGATCGCCACTCGAAGTGTTCATGGTGGTCCGCCATCACCAGATCGATTCCTTCTCGGGCGCGCTCGTGTTTCCCGGCGGCAAGCTGGAGGAGGCCGATGGCGCTCCGTCGTTGCGCGCGCGCTGCGGCGGCGCCGACAAGATCGACGATGCCGAGCTCAAGTTCAGGGTCGCCGGCGTGCGCGAGGCCTTCGAGGAATGCGGCGTGCTGCTGGCCCGCAAACGCGGCCAGAAGGCGCTGATCGGGGCGGCCGACCTCAAGGGGATCGAAGAGCGCTGGCGCGCCAAGCTGGCCAAGGACGAGGCGAGCATCGTCGACATGGTCGAGGCCGAGGATCTGGAGATCGCGACCGAACTGATGACGCCCTACGCCCACTGGATCACGCCGACCTTCGTGCCGAAGCGTTTCGACACCTGGTTCTTCCTCGCCGAGGCGCCGGAGGACCAGATCGCCCTTCACGACGGGTCGGAGTCGACGGACTCGGTCTGGATCGGGCCTCAGGAAGCGATCGAGGAAGCGACGGCCGGCAAGCGCACGCTGGTCCATGCCACGACGAAGAACCTCGAATTGTTGGCCGAGGGCAAGACGGTCGCCGGTGCGATCGCCGCAGCGAGGGCCCGCAAGATCGTCACGGTCCTGCCCTGGGTCGAGGTCAAGGACGGCAAGAAGTTCCTGCACATCCCCGAGGGCGCCGGATATCGGAATCTGATCCGCGAGATGCCGCCCGCCGGAGGTGTTCCGCAGACCGGAAGGTAATTTCGCTGAATACTCGACGACTGCGAAAAGCGTCTCGCCCGAAACGGGCGGCCGCGCTAAGAGCGACACTATAAACGCTCGTTCATGAACCGACTGCGGTCGGACCAGGTGGAGGAAGAAGAACGATGGTCGGAATCGTGGCCTATGGCGCCTATGTGCCGCGCCTGCGTCTCAACCGTCAGGCCGTCTACGACGCCAACAAGTGGTTCGCCCCGGGCCTGCGCGGCCTCGCAAAGGGCGAGCGCTCGATGGCCAACTGGGACGAGGACTCGATCACCATGGCGGTCGAGGCGTCGCGCGACTGCCTGACCAGCCACAAGGCCGAGGACGTCCGCAACATCTACTTCGCCTCGACCACGCATCCGTTCAAGGATCGCCAGAATGCCGGCGTGATCGGCACGGCGCTGAACGTCGAGCAGAACCTGTCGGCCACCGACGTCGGCGGCTCGCTGAAGGCGGGCACCTCGGCGCTGATCGCCGGCCTCAACGCTTCGAAGGAAGGCGCGCCGACCCTGGTGGCCGCCGCCGACAAGCGGATGGCCCGCGTCGCCTCGTCGGCCGAGCTGAACTACGGAGACGGTGCGGCGG
>JAGNNA010000173.1 GCA_017990895.1 Reyranella sp. | reverse complement strand
ACCCTTCTCCGTGCCGCCGATCTGGCCCAGCTCCATCAGGCTCGACCAAAGCCGGTCGTGATCTATGCGGAGATTGGGGCGGTCGCTGGCGGTCATGGGTTACGGACTCCGGGTCGGGACAAGCCGCGACCATAGCAAATGCCAGCCAGCGAAACGAAGTGCTTGAGCAGGTGTGCGGCGTCTTGCATGGGTGAGGTTCAGGAGGAATTTCATCGCATGCTTCCGCTGTCCGATACGCTCGTTCTCGACCTGACGCAGGTCATCGCCGGCCCGACCGCCGGCCAGATCCTGGGTGACATGGGCGCCGACGTGATCAAGGTCGAACCGCTGAACGGCGAGCATTTCCGGCCGCATTTCGGCGGTGCCTGGGTGCCGTCGATGAACCGCAACAAGCGCGGCCTGGCGATCGACCTGAGGACCGAAGGCGGCAAGGATGTGCTGATGCGGCTGGTGAAGAAGGCCGACGTGTTCATGGAGGCCTTCACGCCGGGCGTTATCGATAAATTGGGCTTTGGCTGGGACGTCGTGTCGAAGATCAATCCGCAGGCGATCTATGCCTCGATCTCGGGTTACGGGCAGACCGGCCCCTACTCGCCGCGCGCCGGCTACGATCCCTGCATCCAGGCCGAGATCGGCCTGATGGACGCGACCGGCCCCTACCAGGGCGAGATGTGCCGAGTCGGCACGGCGCCGATCGACTATTCGACCGGCCTCGCCTGCGCCGGCGGCATCGCCTTCGCGCTGCTGCACCGGATCAAGACCGGCAAGGGCCAGCGGCTCGACCTGTCGCTGTTCGACGTCGGCATGCACATGATGAGCCACTGGATCACCAATCATGGGCTCACGGGCGAGAATCCCGAGCGCATGGGGACGTCAAACACGATCCTCTGCCCGCTGCGCGTCTTCCCGACGAAGACCCAGCCGGTATTCGTGGCTGGCACCAACGATGCCTTCTGGCGCCTGCTCTGCACCGCGCTCGGCCGCAAGGACTGGCTCGACGACGAGCGCTTCAAGACCAATGCCGGCCGCGTCGCCCATCGTGCACTCCTCGAAGGGATGATCGAAGCCTATTTCATGGAGCACACCGCCGACGAGCTGCTCGACAGGCTGATCCCGGCTGGCATGCCCTGCTCCGCGGCCTACAAGGTGAGCGACGTGATGGCGAGCGACCATGCCAGGGCGCGCGGCAGCGTGCTGGAGATCGACTATCCCGGCATCGGCCGGGTGAAGTCGGCCGCGAACCCGATCAAGCTTTCCGCCGCGCCGGTCGAGACGCGGCAGAAGTCACCCGGTGTCGGCGAGCACACGGTCGAGATCATGCGCGAGGTGGGCTATAGCGATGACGAGATCGCCGCTCTCAAGTCGGCGAAGGCCATCGCGACGAGCTGAGGTCCCACCGTGAAGATCGTCTATTCCGAGAAGCACGCCCAACACGATCCGCAGCACTTCGTGGTGCGGGGTACCAAGCAGCGCAGCGCCGAGCAGCCCGAGCGTGCGACGCGGCTGCTGGGCGCCGCGACCGAAGCGGGCCACACGATCCTGCCGCCCGGGTCATACGGCCCAGCGCCGGCGGCCACCGTGCATACGCCGGAGTATCTCGACTTCCTTCAGATCGCCGCGCGCGAATGGGCGAAGCTGCCGGGTGCGGGTCCGGAGGTGGTGCCGAACGTCCACCCGGCGCGCGCCCATGCCTCCTATCCGAAGGCGCTGGCCGGTCGCGCCGGCTGGCACCAAGTCGACACCGGCTGCCCGATCGGTCCGCACACCTGGGACGCGGCCCTCGCCGCCACCGAGGTCGCCGCCACGGTCACCGATATGATTCTGGCGGGAGAAGACCACGCCTATGCGCTCTGCCGGCCGCCGGGCCATCACGCCTATGCCGACATGGCGGGCGGCTTCTGCTTTCTGAACAACACCGCCGTGGCCGCTCAGAGACTGCGCGGCAAACACGAGCGCGTCGCGATCCTCGACGTCGACGTGCATCACGGCAACGGCACGCAGGGCATTTTCTACGAGCGGGACGACGTGCTCACCGTCTCGATCCACGCCGATCCCGACCACTACTATCCGTTCTTCTGGGGTCATGCGCACGAGCGCGGCGCCGGCAAGGGCGAGGGCTTCAATCTCAACCTGCCCCTGCCGCTGGGCTCACCCGACACGCCGTGGCTCGAGGCAGGCGACAGGGCCCTCGCGCGCATCCGTGAATTCCAGCCCACCGCGCTTGTCGTGGCGCTGGGTCTCGATGCCAGCGAAAGCGATCCGTTGCAGGGCCTCAAGGTCACCGGCGCCGGCTTCCACGCCATGGCCGAAAAGATCGCGCGGTTGCGGCTGCCGACCGTCCTCGTCCAGGAAGGCGGCTATCTCGGCGACGACCTCGGCCGCAACCTCGTCCAGTTCCTCGCCGGATTCGAGAAGGGACGCGGCACCGGCGCCTAGTCGACCTGTGCGCCGGCTGCCATCACGATCTTGCGCCACTTCTCGATCTCGGCCTCGACGAAGGCCTTCGTTTCCGCGGGCGTCAGAGCCTCACTCGCCTCGACGTTGAGGGACTTGAGCCGCTCACCCAGCGTCGGATCGGCCAGCGACTTGTAAATGGAAGCGTTGAGGCGCCGGACGATGTCCGTCGGCGTGCCCGCTGGCACGGCAACGATGTTCCAGGTGCCGCCCACGAAGTCGGCCAAGCCGGCTTCCTTCATGGTCGGGATGTCGGGCATCACCGTGCTGCGCTTGTCGGCCATCAGCCCGATCGGGACGAGCTGACCCGCCCGGACATTTTCCATCACCGGTCCCAGTGTGGCGAACATCAGCGCATGCCGTCCGGCGAGCAGATCCTGCAGCGCCGGTCCCGTTCCACGATAAGGCACGTGCAGGATGTCGACTCCGGTGCGCGTCTTGAACAGTTCACCGGCCAGATGATTGGTCGTGCCGTTGCCGGAGGACGGATAGCTCGCCTTGCCGGGCTCGGCCTTCAGCTTGGCGATGAGGTCCGTCAGCTTCGTCGGCTGTCCTTGCGGCACCAACAGCGCCATCGGTGCCAGCCCGACCAGTGCGACCAGCTCGAAATCCTTCACCGGATGATAGGGCAGGCTCTTGTAGAGCGAGATGTTGATGCCGTGCGTCGCCGCCGTGCCGAACAGCAGCGTATAGCCGTCGGGCTTCGACTTGGCGACCATCTCGGTCCCGACATTGCCGCCGGCGCCACCCTTGTTGTCGATGATGACCTGCTGGCCGAGATCGGCCGCCATCCCGACGGCGATCACGCGTGCGATCAGGTCGGTCGGGCCGCCGGGCGGGAACGGCACCACCAGGCGCAGAGGCTTGTCGGGATACTGCGCGGACGCCTGCCCGGCCGACAGCAGCGCGACGGCGCCCGCGAGAAGTGAGGCAATGATGAGTCGCATGGTCAGTCCACCTTGGCGCCGGCGGCGCGGATGACGTCGCGCCACTTGGCGATTTCCGCCGTGACGAAGGCGCGCGTGCTGGCCGGTGTGGAATCGGTGACGGCCTCGATGCCGAGCTGCTGCAGCCGCTCCGCCACCGCGGAGCTCACCAGCGCCTTGTTGATGGCGGCGTTCAGCCGGTCGACGATCGGCTTGGGCGTGCCGGCCGGCACCGCCACGATGTTCCAGGTGCCGCCCACGAAGTCGGCCAGCCCCGCCTCCGCCGCGGTCGGCACGTCGGGACGCGCCTGGCTGCGCTTATCGGCCATGATGACGACGGCATAGAGCTTGCCCGCCTTGATCTGCTCGAGCGACGTGCCGAACGAATCGAACATGAAGGTCACGCGGCCGCCCATCAGGTCCTGCAGCGCCGGCCCCGAGCCGCGATAGGGCACATGAGTGGCCTCGATGCCGGCGCGAGTCTTGAACAACTCGCCCGCAAGATGGTTGGTCGTTCCGTTGCCCGACGAGGCGTAGCTCGACTTGCCCTTCTCCGCCTTCAGCTTGGCGATCAGCTCGGGCAGCGTGCGCGGCTGCTCGGGCGGAACAAGCAGCACCATCGGCACGAGGCCGGCCAGCGCCACCAGTTCGAAATCCTTCAGCGGATCGTAGGGCAGCTGATTGTAGAGCGAGACGTTGATGCCGTGCGTCGCCGCCGTGCCGAACAGCAGCGTGTAGCCGTCGGGTCTGGACTTGGCGACCTGCTCGGTGCCGACCGTGCCGCCGGCGCCACCCTTGTTCTCGATCACGACCTGCTGTCCGAGTTGTTCCCCCAGCGCCACCGACAGGACACGCGCGAAGACATCGGTGGGGCCTCCCGGCGGGAACGGCACGACCAGCTTCACCGGCTTGTCCGGGTATTGCGCCAGTGCGGGCGCGCACGTCAGCATCAGCGCCAGCCCCGCGGCCAGCACACGCCTCGTCAACGTCATGTTTCCTCCAGTTGTTCTTGATTTGAGTCGGGCGGGACGAGGCCGTGTCAGTGGGTCGTCACCTCCTTCATGGTGACGAAACTGTAGGACGGCGGACGCGGGCTGCTGCGCCACTTGTCCATGTCCTCATAGCGATCGCGCAACGAGGCCGGATAGTCGGCGAACGCCGCCGTCCGCAGCCAGAGGCGCAACAGGTGCCGCTTGCGCTCCTGCTCGCCGTGGTCGACGTAGGCCGTGCGCGAGTGCAGCACGCAGTAGTTGTTCACGAACTGCATGTCGCCGCGCTCCAGCTTCATGTCGAGGCGGAACACCGGGTCCTTGCAGTAGGCGGCCACGGTATCGAGCGCCTCGATCTGCAGCTTCGTGAGGCGCGGCACCTCGTTGAAGCGCTGCGCGGAGTCGATGAAGGTGCGGTTGAAGCGGTTGAACATCCGGCCTTTGTGCCAGATGAAGATCGGCGTGACGTAGTAAGGCTTTTGTCCCGGTGATTCCTCGCCGCGACGGTCGGCGTAGAACGGCTGGGAGAGCACCTTCACGAGATCGGGACGCGAGCGGAGCATCGCGTTGTAGACGGCCACCGAACTGGCTACGGCGGACAGACCGCCGCTCTGTGCCGTCTCGAGGCAGCACAGGCCGACGATATCGCAGGAGTCGTTGTGGAACGGCAGCAGATTGGCGGTCTGATAGCCGCGTGCATGCATGTCCTTATACTGGTCTCGGCCGAGATCTCGGACATGGCCAAGCACGTCGCCCTGCGCATTCTGCGCCACGGCGCGGCCGAAATGGGCGCCGATGCCCCAGTAGATCAGTCCCATTTCCTCGGCAGTGTAGCGGTCGCGCGGCAGGCCGCGGACCAGCAGGATCCCCAGACCGCTCTCGATCTCCGTTTGCAGCAGCCGCAGCGTCCGCGCGAAGTGCTTGAGCGGGAAATGCTCCTTGCCGATGTCGGGAATCTGGCGGCCGGTCGCCTGGAGATGGCGCAGTGCTGAGTCGATCTCAGCAATCTCGGCATCGTTGAGCCGATAGATCCATTCGTCTTCCTGAGCCTGCAGGTCCCGGCCGAGCCAGGCCGAACGGCCCACGATTTCTCCCAGCTCCATCTCTTTCATGGGTTATCCTCCGTCTGAATGTCGACATTATTAATTACAGACACTCTGACACGGATCGGCTGGATGCAAGGACGAAATCCCGGTACAGGCTGTCCCTTCCATGGCGATGCCCCTCCAGAAGACCTACGACATCTATGCCACCCTCCCCGCGCAAATCGCGGTGCGGATCGGGCAGGCCATTGTCGAGAACGAGTTCACCCCCGGCCAAAAGCTGCGCGAGGTCGATCTTGCAGCGGCCTTCGGGGTCAGCCGTGCTTCGGTCCGCGAGGCCCTGCGCATCGTCGAACGCGAAGGACTGGTGACGATCCTGCCTCAACGCGGTGCGCAGGTGACGACTCTCAGCGCGGACGAGGTCGAGGACATCTTCGATATTCGAGCCCAACTCATGGGGCTGGCCTGCGAGCGTGTCGTGACGGCCCTTTCCGCGTCCGGGAAGTCCGAACTTGAACGGCTGTATGCGGAGCTGGAACGAGCGTTGGACGACGCGGAAGCCTATGCGCGCGCGAGCCTGGCGATCAGCGAGTTCTGCGTGCGCAATGCCGGCAGTCGGCGGCTGGCCGATCTCGTCTTGTCCTTCGGCCGACAGACCGCGCGCTATACCAGGCTCAGCCTGTCGACGACCGACCGACGCCGGCAATCGATTGCCAACTGGCGCGGTCTGGTCGAGTCGATCCTCGCCGGCGACGCCAAGGCTGCCGAGGGCTTTTCCCGCCAGCTCGTCTTCGACACACGCGACACGGCGTTGAGGATGCTCGCCGACGAGACATCCAAGCAGGGCTGACGTCCTTTGAGACGCCAGCGGTCGAAGTAGATCGCTGGATCAGTCGCCGCCATTCCCGCCGACGACATAGACGGTGAGCTTCTCAGGCAGTGTGTCGTGGGCGACCTCGATAGTGCGGCGGTCGGGCCAGATGAAGACGGCGTCCTGCTCGGCCATCAGCTCCTCGAAGCGCGCGACCTGGCCGCGTCCCCAATAGTGCATCGGCAGCACGATGCGCGGCTGAATCTGGCGGATGACCTCGACCATCACCGGCAGGCCGACCGTGTAGGCGCCGTCGATCGGCACCATCAGCAAGTCGATGCGGCCGAGCTCGTCGAGATGGTCCTTGGTCAGCCTGTGATGCAGGTGGCCGAGATGGGCAATGCAGAGATCGCCGATCGTGAAAGTGAAGATCGAGTTGCCGTTGATGCGCGCCGAGCCGCCGCCCCAGTCGCGCGCATTGGTCGGCAGGTTCGCGACCTTGAGGTCCTTGAGCGAGACGTCGTGGCGCGCTTCGGTCTGGCCGGCCTCGCTCGGCCAGCCGCGCAACACATAGGTGATCCCGCCCTCGGGTGTGTCGGTGTAGTGCGTGGAGTGCGCATTGTTCATCGTCACGATGTCGGGCTTGCGGCCGAAGCCGTTCAGCCCGTTGTAATCGGTGATGGCGCGCACGCCCTGCGGCGTGTCGATCTCGAAGCTGGCATGGCCCAGGAAAGTGATGATGGCGCGGCTCGCTGTATCCGCCGCCAGCTGCGCCCCATCGAGCGAGGCCATCTGCACGCCCCGCCCCTGCAGGGTGGGACCGAGTTCGACCAGGTTCTTGGAACAGCGGGCCAACGCCGGTCCCGCCAGCAGGGCGAAGGCGGTGGCACAGAGGGCGGCGAGGGACAGACGAAAAGTCATGGAGCCTCCGGGACAGGACGGCAGCTTCTCCCCGGATGCACTCGATATGCCAGCCCTTAGTCCCGTTGACTCACGATTGTGAAGCAACTAGAACAAAACAAGAACATTTAACCCACAGCCCATCCACCAGACCGAGAGGGGGCGATGCCGGTCATTTCCCCGCCTGCCTTTGCTTCCCCACCTTCCAGGGCGGCTAACGATTCGGCGGCGCTGGTCCCTGCTGCCCTGCGGGAAAAAGTAAGGCGCCTGGAAAGGGCGAACAGTGGCCTGAGAAGCGGCAAGGCTGCCGCGGTTCCGCTTGGGATCCCGGCGATTGACGCCCTTCTGCCCGACGGCGGGCTGCTGACGGGCGCCCTGCATGAGATCGAGGCCGGTCCCGGACCCTCCGGCCGCGTGGCACCTCATGACGGCGCCGCACTCGGCTTCGCCGCCCATCTGCTCGGTCGCTTCGGCCCGGGTACGATCCTGTGGTGTCGCCGCCCGACCGGCCGCTTCGACGCGCCGCCCTATGCGCCCGCGCTCTCCTCCTGGTTCGATCCGGCGCGCCTGCTGATGGTCACGGCCCATCGCGACGAGGATCTCTTCTGGGCGATGGAGGAAGGACTGCGCTGCCCCGGCATCGCCGCCGTGCTGGGCGAGACGCGTGCCGCCGATCCCACGGCCGGCCGCCGCCTGTCGCTCGCCGCCGAGAAGAACGGCGTGCCCGCCCTGCTGCTGCGCGCCCAGCCGGCGCCGCCGCAAAGCGTCTGCGCGACGCGGTGGCGGATCGCCTCGGCGCCGTCGTGCTCGACGCCCGGGCTCAAGGATGTCGGCGCCGCGCGCTGGCGTCTCGAACTCCGGCGCAACCGCTTCGGCACACCGTCCACCGCCGAAACACCATCCTGGCTCCTGGAGTGGAACGATGAAACGCATTGTCTCGCTGTGGTTCCCCAAGCTCTCCACGGATCGCCTGGCACGCATTTCGAAGAAAGACTGGTCGGATAGGGCCGCCGCCACCGTCGTCTGGCACGACGGCTGCCCGCGCCTCGCCGCCGTCAATCCGCATGCCCGGGCCGCAGGCCTGCGACCGCGCATGCGGCTGGCCGATGCGCGCGCCCTGCTCCCTGACCTGGTCACGGTCGCGGGCGAGCCACAGGCCGACCGTCGCCTGATCGAGACGATCGCGGGCTGGTGTGATCGCTACACGCCCTGGGTTGCCATCGATCCGCTGGGCGGCGCGCTGGCCGAGGAGATCGAGACGGCGTGCAGCGCCGGCGGCTTCGGTGGCGATGCCGGCCTGCTGCTCGACGTGACGGGCTGCACGCATCTCTTCGGCGAGGGCGAAGCCGGCGAGCGTGCGCTGCTGGCCGACCTGGTCACGCGCCTGGCCCGCCGCGATCTTTCCTGCCGCGCCGCGATGGCCGACACGGCGGGCGCCGCCTGGGCGCTGGCACGCTTTGCCGAGCGTCACGCCGATCTCTTCTGCCCGTCGCGCGGCCAGCGCGATGCGCTCGGCTCATTGCCGGTCGAAGGGCTGCGCCTCGAGACGCCGGTTCTCGAGATCTTCCTGAAGCTCGGCCTGCGCCGCATCGGCGATCTCTACCCCATGCCACGCGCGCCGCTCGCCCGCCGTTTCGGCGACCAGCCGCTCAATCGCCTCGACCAGGCATTGGGCACCCTCGCCGAGCCGATCGAGCCACGCCGTATCCCGCCCGCCTTCCGCACGCGCCTCGCCTTCGCCGAACCGATCGGCCGGGCCGAAGACATCGCCTCCGCGACCAGCCGCCTCCTGGCCGCGCTGTGCCGCCAGTTCGAACAGGCGGGCGTCGGCGCGCGTCAGCTCGAGATCGCGCTCTATCGTATCGACGGCTCGGTCGACCGTACCTCGATCGGCACCAGCCGGCCCAACCGCGACAACCCGAAGCTGATGAAGCTGTTCGAGGAGAGGCTCGGTGAACTCGATCCCGGTTTCGGCATCGAACTGATGATCCTGGCCGCCCCAGAGGTCGAGGCCTGGAGCGGTACGCAGGATGCTCTGCCTGACCAGAACGCGCCCGGCGTCGCCTCGGGTGTCGACGGCACGATCGATCTCGCCGACCGGCTGGCGCTGCGGCTGGGCGGAGAGAACGTCGTGCGGCTCCTGTCGCGCGACAGCCATCTGCCCGAGCGCGTGCAGGTCGCCGCGCCCGTTTCATCGAAGCCTGCCCCGGCGGGCGCCTGGCGCCGGGTCGCGAGCCTCAAGGGCGCACGGCCGACGCGCCTACTGCAGCGGCCCGAGCCCGTCGAGGTCACCGCCATCGTGCCCGACGATCCCCCCTCGGTCTTCCACTGGCGCCGGCATGCCCATCGCATCGTGCGCGCCGACGGACCCGAACGCATCGCCAACGAATGGTGGCGGCCACGATCCGACGGCACTCATCCGCCGGCCGGCACCATGCCGCCGGTACGCGATTACTACCGTGTCGAGGACGATGACGGCGGCCGCTTCTGGCTGTTCCGCGACGGGCCTTATCAGCTGGCCGCCAACGGTCAGCTGACGGCCCGCTGGTTCCTCCACGGTTTCTGCGCCTGAAGGGGAGAGGAAATGGAGACGGCAACAGCAACGACCAGACGGGGCACCACGCTCACGATCCGCGGCCTCGATGTCGCGATCATCGAACGCCTGAAGATCCACGCGCGCGCCAGGGGCCGCTCGCTCGAAGCCGACCTGCGCGACCTGCTGACCTACGCGTCGGGCCAGCCGCTGGTGCTTGATCCGCTGGAAGAGGCCGATCGCATTGCCGCCATGACACCGCGATCCGCCGCGCACATGGGAGGCGGTAAGTGATCGTCGTCATCGATCCCGGCGTCGCCATCAAATGGTTCGTCGAGGAGCCTTTGCGGCCACAGGCGCGCTCATTGCTGGCCAACAGGCACGAGATCATCGCCCCCGACATCCTGATCGCGGGCGTTGCCGAGCTGGCCTGGAGGAAGACGACGCGCGGCGAGATCACGGCCGAGCAGGCCGAGCCGATCGTGCGCAACATCGCGCTGCCATCGTTCATCTCGGCCTTCGTCGAATCGCCGCAGCTGCGCAATCGTGCGCTGGCCATCGCACTCCAGTGCGGCCGGCCAGTCCACGAATGCTTTTATGCGGCCTGTGCCGAGTCCGCCCAGGCGCCACTGGTCAGCGCCGACGATGAATTCCTGCAGGTACTGAAGAGCGAAGGCATCCCGGTACGCGGCGTGCCAC
>JAGNNA010000537.1 GCA_017990895.1 Reyranella sp. | reverse complement strand
GGCCTCGTGGACCTCGAGCACAAGGCCGCAGTGAAGGCCGGAATCCCGATCCACTACGAGACGGCGGCGGTGTCCCTCATCGAAGAGGACGGCGTGGTGCGCGGCGTCATCGCCCGCCACAAGGGCCGCAAGGTCAGGATCGGCGCCAAGGCGGTCGTGCTGGCCTGCGGCGGCTTCGAGAGCAACGCCGAGATGCGCACGCGATACCTCGGCCCGACCTGGGACCTCGCCAAGGTGCGCGGCACCCGCTTCAACACCGGCGCCGGCATCAACATGGCGCTGGCGATCGGCGCCAAGCCGCACGGCAACTGGTCGGGCGGCCACGCCGTCGGCTGGGACATGAACGCGCCGGAATTCGGCGATCTCGATGTCGGCGACAACTTCCAGAAGCACTCCTACCCGCTCGGCATCATGGTGAACGCCAACGGCCTGCGCTTCGTCGACGAGGGCGCGGACTTCCGCAACTACACCTATGCCAAGTACGGCGCGGTGATCCTGTCGCAGCCGCAGCAGTTCGCGTGGCAGATCTTCGACTCGAAGGTGCTCGACAAGCTGCGCGACGAATACCGGATCAAGCGCATGACCAAGGTGCGCGCCGACACGATCGAGGAGCTGGCGACCAAGCTCGAGGGCGTGAACCAGGAGCAGTTCCTGAAGACCATCAAGGAATGGAACGCGGCCGTCATGACCGACGTGACGTTCAACCCGGCGATCAAGGACGGCCGCGGCACGCGGGGCCTCGCCGTGCCGAAGAGCAACTGGGCCAACACGATCGACGAGGGTCCGTTCGAGGCCTATGCCGTGACCTGCGGCCTCACCTTCACCTTCGGTGGCCTGAAGATCACCAACGAGGGAGAGGTCGAGAGCACCGACGGCCATCCCATCCCGGGCCTCTTCGCGGCGGGCGAGCTGGTCGGCGGGCTGTTCTACCACAACTATCCCGGCGGCACGGGACTGGTCTCCGGCGCGGTGCTGGGCAAGCTCGCCGGCGACGGCGCCGGCAAGTACGTCGCAGGGAAGAACTGAGGCCGGCTTGCCGCCCGGCGGAATTGGCTTCAAGGTCAGGTCAAACTGAGGTTGCGCGACGCGGACGAACCGCGTGCGCCCAGGAGGAAGAAGATGTTTCCCATCACCCGGCGCCATGCCCTGGCCCTTGGCGGCTCGTCCCTGCTGCTGCCGTCCGTGTCCCGCGCCCAGGCCACCTGGCCGGCCGGTCCGGTCACCTTCGTCGTAGGTTACGCCGCCGGCGGGAGCACGGACATCAATGCCCGCGAGCTGGCGCATGTCATGACTCCGGTCATCGGCCAGCAGATCATCATCGACAACAAGGGCGGCGCCGCCGGCTCGATCGGCCTTCGCGCCGTCGCAAACGCCAAGCCCGACGGGCAGACGCTGTTCGTCGCGGTCGGCACCAACGTGATCATCAATCCCCACGTCCAGAAGGGCATGATCGACACCCTCGCCTCGCTGGCGCCGATCTGCCAGATCACGGACTATCAGTACGTACTGGTCGTGGGGAACAAGGTCCCGGTGAAGAACGCGGCCGAACTTGTTGCGCTTGCCAAGAAGGACCCCGAGAAGCTGACTTTCTCGTCGTCGGGCGTGGGCGGCAACAACCACCTCGCCGGCGCGCTGTTCGCGGAAGCCGCCGGCATCAAGATCACGCACGTGCCCTACAAGGGTACCGGACCGGCCGTGGCCGACGTGATCAGCGGTCAGATCACCATGAACTTCTCGTCGCTTCCGCCGGCGGTCTCGCAGGTCAAGGGTGGCAACCTCAAGGCACTGGCAGTGACGGGCAACAAGCGCGTCAGCTCAATGCCGGACGTGCCGACGCTGAAGGAACAGGGGATCGACGTCGTCGTCACCAGCTGGCAGGGTCTGTTCGCCCCGGCCAAGACCCCGCCCGACATCCTCGACAAGATCGAGAAGGCGACCAAGGAAGCGATGAAGAATCCCAAGTGGGAAGAGGCGCTGTCCCGCGACGGGCTGGAAATGCCGCCCGACCGCACGCGCGCACAGTTCACCAAGTTCGTCGCCGACGAGCACGCGTTCTGGGCCAAGAAGCTGCGCGAACTCAACGTCCAGATGGAGTAGCCGCGCGGATCGCGTCAACCCGGCTCGCGCGCCTGCGCCTGTCTGCGCCGCCTCGCGTCGCCCAGCGACCTTAGCCGCTCGAAATCCTCTGGCTTCACGCGGCCGTAGCGCGGCCGCCAGTCGTCTTCGGACGGCCAGGACACATCCGACCGCCTCGTGGTGCGCGGCGCTTCGGCATCCCGCGGGAGAGCGAGTGCCTCCCCTGCGATCATTCGCTGCAGGTCCGGTCGCCAGGGCCGGCCACACGGATTGCCCAGCGGAAAATCCGTGAACAGGAACCGCGGCACCCCGCAGTATTCGACGATGTCGAGAGCGGAACCGACGATCACGGTCGGCATTCCGTTGGCTTCGAGATGACGGGCGACCAAACTCACGGTTTGGTGGCAGACGGGTCAAAGCGGCGACAGCAGCGCCACGTCGGCGCCATCGGCGCGCAACCGCTCCAGCACCTACGGCGCATCGATCTCCATCGTCTTGCGCTGGCTGTACTCGGTCGGCACGCCGTGGAAACGCACAGCCGCATCGCCGACCAGTCCCTCCGCCGCCCACTGCTGGACGGCCTCGAGCGGCAGTAAGCTGGCCCGGTCTTCGGTATGAGTCGATTCCTTGTCCCACGCGACGTTATCGGTGAAGAGTCTGGCCGGCGGCGGCGACACCGCGTCCGACCAGACCTGTCGCTTGCCGGATGAATCGCGATTGCCGAGGTCGGGCGGGCTTGCCGTCGTGG
>JAGNNA010000172.1 GCA_017990895.1 Reyranella sp. | reverse complement strand
GGTGAAGAGCAGGTGAACCTTGTGCCGCATGTTTCCCGCGATCGGTCCGCCCATCGCGCGCTCGTGTGCCTCCAGTCGGTCACGAGAGGCACTTGCCTCCTCGGGGGACAGGACGCGGACCGGAAAATGGAACCCGTCGCGGCGATAATGCGAGACTTCATCGGCGGTGAGACGCTTGTTCATGGACTCCCTCCTGCTGGGGCGGCGGGACCCGCTGCTCGGGGACGCGCATCCCATCGCGGGGCGCCTTCTTCGGCTTCTTGACGAGAAACGCATCGGCCCTCTGCAGAGCGTGATTCAGGCGCTTGTTGCCGATCTGGGCGACCTGCTCGGGAAATTCGGTCTTGACCAATTCGAGATAGGCACGCGCCGCCACCCGCCCCTGGAGTTTTCGGACGAGGCGCATCTTCGAGAGAGCCATGAAGAAGCGGCGGGCCGGATCGGCGGACCGGTGCAGCGCGATGCTGGCGAGGCGGAGCTGCTCGGCAGGCGGCATGTCGTTCTCGAGCCCGTCCAGGACGGCTTGCGGGATTTCCCTCCGGCACAGGAAAAGGGCGCTGGAGCCGATTTCCCCGACGAAGTCGAAATAGTCCATCAAGGCTTCCTGATGGGTCTTTATCCAGGGCAGCTCCTCGAAGAAGTAGTCCTGATGGACGACCAGGGAACGCTCGGGGATCAGTCTCGAATAGAACTGTCGAAAGGCACGAAGACTGAGGGCCGGCGTCTTGAGAATGTCGAGGAACAGGATCTCGACCGGAGCATCAACGCCCCCGGCCTCCATGAAATCGCCGATGCGAAGATCGACCAGGTCCTCCACCGGTTCGATGTTTCGGCGCAGTTCGGATTCGAACGACTCGCCCGGTGCGGCGGAAAAGGCCAGGCCACGCGTCCTGAAGAAATGCGGCATGTTAGGGTTAACGATCGCTCTCTCGTACGAAACGATCGGCCGCGGCCAGTGGCCGACGATTTCCTCCCGCCGCGGATTCGAGCGCACGCCTTCGCCGAAACAGTGCGTCGATCCGCCGAGGAAGATCCCGGCATCGACGATCAGTCCCTGGCCGGCGTAGTAGCGGCTTGCCAGGCCGAAGAGGAACTGCCTTTCGGAAAGCGACATCATCGACGGGGTGTCGAGGCAGGCTTGGGGAACCGAGATGACAAAAGGTGCGAACGCCGCGCTCAGCCGCGTCATCTGCAACGGCCCGACAGGCTTCAGAAGCTCCACGTCCGCCGCGGGTTCCATCCCTCGTTGAGGCTTCGCGGCCGTTGCGGCCGCCATTTTGCCAAGGAGCTGCCTTGCACCATGCAGTAACGCCATGGCCGGACACTACGCGAATTCGCGACCATCTCACAGGGCCGAGCGACCGGTCTCACGACAGGCGCAGGAACAGGAAAACCATTGCGACGCAAATCACCGATATCAAGGTAGCGCCGAGAAGGTTCGTGCGGAACTCTCTTCCCGGCGACGGCCGCAGCCACCAGCCGAAGTGACCGGCGATCCACGGCACGAGGAAGCCGGTCAGGAAGACGCTTGCGATGTTGCCGAGGAAGAGCGAGACCGCGAAGGGCAGGTGAAGCTCCCGGTCGAGCAGGGGGGTGCCCACGAAGTACCCGAACAGCATCACGATCGGGTAGAGCATCAGCAGGACGAGCATGTCCATTTTCCACACCGGCAGCTGTCCGTCGCCGGGGGCGGCGTCGCGGAACCACTGCTCGAAGCCCGAGTTCGCGATGCGCGCGTGGGATTCCTCGGTAAGCGGCTCTGCTTCCCGGAGAAGGGCCTGGCGTACCGGCGATTCGAGCCAGGCCCGAAGGTTGGCCTCGGTATCGAAGCGCAGGATGGCGATGAAATGTTCCTGCACCCCCGGCACGGGAGGTTCGAAGCGATAGCCCTGAAGGCCGGGAGCCTTGGATTGTGCGGCTGCGATCCGGCGTACCCACTCGAGGTACTCGGCTTCCTTGCCGGGCTTGACCCGTGTGGAAATGATGGTCGAGACGGGGGCCGGCCTGGCGCCATTGGCCTCGTCCTGCACGATGTGCACGTCGTCGCGGCCGACCAGCATCGGCGCGGCCCCTGCGATGCGCGTCTGGCGCTCGGCCGATCCCAGCCAGCGCTGTGCATCGGCCAGGCTGGCGAAACGCTGCAGGATGACCCAGTCGACCTGAAGGGGTGGATTGGGGGGCAAGAGCCGCTGCTCGAGGAAGCCCGGAAAACGGCTGATGCTGTTGCTGGTCTCACCCTGCCATCTGGCAAAGTCCTCATTGTATTCGGGACGCACGCGGGTCTGCGTCACGATGCTGACGCTGCGCGAGGGGCCGGGCGCGGCGTTCGTCACGACGTCTCCGTGAGCCTGTCGAACAGCCGGTCGGGCGTGAACGGCAGGTGGGCGAAGCGGACGCCGGTGGCATCGGCCAGGGCGTTGGCGACGGCCGGCGCGACGGGATTGATGCCGCACTCGCCCTGGGACTTGGCGCCGAGTGGGCCGATCGAATCCACCGTGTCGGCGAAGAAGATGTCGGTGTGGGGCGTATCCGCGTAGGCCGGGATCCGGTAGTTGCGCAGCTGCGCGTTCACCATGCGTCCTTCGTCGTGGACCATGTTCTCGGTCAGCGCCCAGCCGTACCCCATGGCGATCGCGCCATCGAGCTGGCCGCGGCACTGCATGGGATTGATCGGCCGTCCGATGTCGGCGGCATGCACACTGTGCAGGATGCGGATCTCGCCGGTGACGCGATGGACCGCGAGCCGCACGCCCTGCACGTTGCCGGTGATGGTGCGCGGCGAGAGATAGGCCTTTCGGCTGACCGTGAAGCGATGGCCGAGCGCGGTCCCGGCGGCGTGGAGATCGGCGAGCGGTATCGGCCGGTCGCCGCAGACGACCGCGTCGCCGTCCAGCCGGCACCGTTCCGGATCGGTGCTGGTGTGCCGGCCGGCAAAGGCGAGGATGTCCTCGCGGAGCGCCTGGGCGGTGAGGTGCACGGCCTTTCCCGCGACGACCGTCCCGGTGCTGGCGAAGGTACCGGTGTCGTAGGGCGTGAGGTCCGTGTCGGCATTGACGATGGCGACGTCGCCGGCGCGTACGCCCATCACCGACGCAGCGATCTGCTTGTGCGCCGTGGTGATGCCGTTACCCATCTCGGACGAGCCGACGGCCAGGTGATAGGTGCCGTCGGCAAGGAGCTTCATCTCCGCTCCGGAACGGTGCTCGGTCGGCGGGCCGCATTCGAGTATCGCGAGCGCCACGCCCGTTCCCTCGACCCAGTCCTCGCCCGCGGGTTTCGCGACGCCGTTGCCCCGGGCCAGCTCGCGCTCGACGATGTCGAGGCATTCGGCGATGCCGTAGCTGCCGAAACTCGCGTCGGTGGGTTCCTTCCAGATCGATTCGATGTTGTCGCCCGGCCGGACGACGTTCCGGCGGCGCATCTCGATCGGGTCGATGTCGAGGAGGCGGGCCAGCTCGTCGATCGCGCATTCGATCGCGAAGGTCGTCTGCGAGGCGCCGTAGCCGCGGAAGCCGCCGCTCGGGAGCATGTTGGTATAGACGGCGAAGCCGGCGCCTTTCTTGTTGTCGCAGCGATAGGCGGCGAGCGGGCTTCCCATGGCGGCGGCCAGGGTCTCGCTGCCGTGGTTGCCGTAGGCGCCGGTGTTGGACACGACGTGCACGTCGATCGCCGTCAGTGTGCCGTCCCTGCGGGCGCCGACCCTGACGCGGGTCGTCATCTGGTGCCGCGTGGTGGCGCCGAGGAATTCGTCTTCCCGCGTCCATTCCCATTTGACGGGGCGGCCGAGCTTCATGGTGGCGAACAGGACGAGATCTTCCGAGACCATTTCCTGCTTGCCGCCAAAGCCACCGCCGACGCATTCGGTGAAGACGTGCAGATCGCGGGCCTTGAGCCCCATCAGGTAGCAGAGCTTTTTCTGGGCGGCGAACGGGCCCTGGGAGCTGGTGCGGACATGCCAGCGCCGGTCCTCGCCCTGCCAGGCGATCGAGCCATGAGTCTCGAGATGAACATGCTGTACGCGCGATGTCGAATAGGTCCGTTCGTGGATGACGTCGGCCTGTTCGAAGCCCTTGGCGACGTCGCCGATCTCGCCCTGCAGGTCGCAATAGACGTTGCCGTCGCTGGTGAGGACGTCCTTGTCGTGGAGGACGGGGGCTCCCGGCTTCATGGCCTCGACAGGGTCGAAGACCGCCGGCAGCAGTTCGTATTCGACGTCGAGCGCCCGGCAGCCGGCTTCGGCCGCGCCCTCGCTCTCGGCGACCACGGCCGCGATGCGCTGGCCAGCGAAGCGCGCGACGTTGTCGAGCATGTAGGTGTCGTCGGGATCCACGAGATGGTCCTCGTGCAGCGCGGTGCTGTAGAGCCGGCGCGGCACGTCTTCCCAGGTGTAGACGGCGATGACGCCGGGAACCGCCAGGGCCGCCGTCCTGTTGATGCCGACGATCCGTGCATGCGCGTGCGGCGAGCGAAGCACCTTGAGGTGCAGCAGGCCTTCTATTGCAACGTCCATCGTGTAGCGGGCCTTGCCCGTCAGGATGGCGTCGGTGAAGGGATTGGGCAGGCTGGCGCCGCAGGCCTTGCCCGCAACGTCCGGCTCGATGTTGGTCTTGCCGTCCAGCGCGTCGGCGATCGAGCGGTAGCCGGTGCAGCGACAGAGGTTGCCCTTCAGCGCGTGGGGCAGGTCGTTCTTCTGGTCGGGGCCGAAGGCGGCCGTCGTCATGATCATGCCGGCAGCACAGAAGCCGCACTGGAAGGCCTGGGCGTCGTGAAAGGCCTTCTGGACCGGGTGCATCGCGCCGTCCGGTGCGAGGCCCTCGATGGTCGTCACCTCGCGGCCCTCGGCGCGGAAGGCCGGCACGAGGCAGGAGTGGAACGGCTTGCCGTCGATCCACACGGTGCAGGCGCCGCAGTCGCCCGCGTCGCAGCCTTTCTTCACGCCGAAGACTTCGAGATCGCGCAGGAAGGTGCGCAGGCACTGCCCGGGACCGGGTTCGGCCGAGTAGCGACGGCCATTGACCAGGTAAGTGCTCATGCGAGTTCCGCCCGGATCTGCTCGGCGAGATAGTAGGTGATGTGCCGCTTGTAGGCGGCGGACCCATGCACGTCCTCGAAATACCCGTCGGCGGGCAGTTTCTCGTCGATTGCCAGGCGCAGCTCGGTGGCCGTCGGCGTGCGCTCGAACCGCAGTTGCACAGGGCGGGGCGTCGCCGCCGTGACGGTGAGCAGGAAGTCCCGTCCATCGTCATCGACCGTCGCGACGATCAGCGCCGCCGAGCGGCCGAGCCGGGTGAGGGACATCTGCCGCATGGCATGGCGCTTGGAGAGCGCAACCGCCGGCAGATGGATCGAGCGCAGCAGCTCGCCCGGGCGCAGGACGTTCCTGTGGTTGCCGGTGACGAAGTCGACGACGGTAACGGTCCGGGGCTCGCCGTCGCGCGGCCACAGCGTGGAGACTCCCTCAAGCGCGGCGGTGAGCGAGATCATAGCGCCGGCCGGCAGCGACATCACGATGTTCCCGCCGATCGTGGCGGCGTTCCAGATCTTGAAGGACATCAGGAACGCATCGATGCACGCGCGGAATAGCGGCACGGCCTTCCATTCGGGTGGGCCTTTGAAGGCATGAAGGTCGGCCACGCGGCAGGTCGCTGCGATTTCGAGCCCGCCCGGCGTAGAGACGAGGGGCGCCCAGCCGAAGGAATCGAGGTCGATCAGCGTGTCGGTCGCGACCTGCGGCTCGGAGAAGAGCCAGGTACCACCCGCCAGCCACGCATAGGTCGACCGCCACGGGCCGATCTCGTCCGGTGAAGACGGCCGCTTCACTTGAGTGATTGTGTCGAGGTTCATCGTTCCGGCGTCATCCAGCCCCTTTGCCGTGGGACTGTCTTGTCTCGGCGGCGGCCCGTCCAACAAAAAATCCGGACGGGATCTGGATGTCGCGCGCAAGCCGAGAGACGGCCTGGCAGGTCAGGAGGACCGCTTCGGCCTGCTCGCTGCCGCCCGGATTCTTCGGCGGTTACTTCGTAAGGATCAGCTTCTCCGAGGCCGTCACGCGAAGCCTGTAGGTGCTGGTGCCGTGCCGGATGAGGAGCTCGCGGCGGCCGGCCATGAGCTGGCTGCTCTCGATGCTCGCAGCGTCGCGTTCGGGCTTTGCGCGGGAAGCTTCAGCTGCGGAGTGCAGCTGCATCATCTGATCCATCTTCGCCTCGCTTGATTAAATGCAAGTCAGTCTCATTTGCATATTAACCGCCCGCAATGTCAACGGCGAAGGAGGCCCGAGTCGGAAGATTCAGCGGCCGGTAAACGACGGCAGCTGGTGCGCCGTCACCGCCGGCGCAACGCCATCGAAGCGCTCGATCTCCACCAGGCAGGTCTGCGCGATGCAGCCCTGGCTGAGCTTCGAGGCGCCGATGTCGAGCGTCAGGGCGTTGGGATTGCCGTGCTTCTCCAGGGGCGTGTTCGAGCCGGAATCCTCCGGGTCGAACCAGGCGCCGGTCGAGAGCCGCACCACGCCGCGACGGATGCGGTCGGTCAGTTGCGCGGATGCGAGGCACGCACCGCGGTCGTTGAAGACTCGCAACAGGTCGCCCTCCGAGATGCCGCGCGCGGCGGCGTCTTCGGGGTGCAGCGTCACCGGCTGACGGCCCTTGACCTTGGTCGCCTTCGCATGCGGGCTGTGGTCGAGCTGGCTGTGCAGCTTGTCGGCGGGCTGGTCGGACAGCATGTGCAGCGGGTAGCGCTCGGCCTTGCGGGAACCCAGCCACTCGATCGGCTCCATCCAGGTCGCGTGGCCGGGACAGTCGTCGTAGCCGAACGAGGCAATCTTCTCGGAGAAGATCTCGATCCTCCCCGACGGCGTCTTAAGCGGGTTCGTCGCCGGATCGGCCCGGAACTTCGCGAGCATCACCGGCTCGGTGTTCTCGCCCGGGACCTTGGCGATGCCTGCTTCCCAGAACTCTTGGAAGGGGGGCAGGGGGACGCCCATCTTTGCCGACTTCTGGCGGCCTTCCTCGTACATGTGGGCGAGCCACTGTATCTCGTCGCGGCCTTCGGTGTAGACGTCGGCGGCGCCCAGGCGGCGGGTGATCTCCGAGAAGATCCAGTAGTCGTCGCGCGCCTCGCCGATCGGCTCGCGCGCCTTCTTCATGGCGATCAGGAAAGGCTCGCGGCGCGCATAGCCGATATCGTTGCGCTCCAGGCCGGTGGTCGCGGGCAGCACGATGTCGGCCATCTTCGCTGCCGGCGTCCAGAACTGCTCGTTGAAGATGATCGTTTCAGGCTTCTGCCACGCCATCCGCAGACGGTTGAGATCCTGGTGATGATGGAACGGGTTGCCGCCCGCCCAATAGATCAGGCGGATGTCGGGATAGGTGAGGTCGCGGCCGTTATAGGGAACCCTGCCGCCCGGATTGAGCAACATGTCGGTGAAGCGCGCGACCGGAATGAAGTCGGGGACCGCGTTGGTGCCCTGCGAGAGGGTGGGCCCCGAAAGCAGCGGCGCGCCGCTGCCCATGCTGTTGGTGGGCCCATAGCTCGCGCCGAAGCCGCCGCCCGGCAAGCCGATCTGTCCCAGCATGCAGGCCAGCGTCACCAGCGCCCAGAAGGGCTGCTCGCCGTGATGGGAGCGCTGCAGCGACCAGTTGATGTTCACCGTGGTGCGAGTCGCCGCCATCTCGCGGGCGAGCGCGCGGATGCGCACGGCTGAGATGCCGGTGATCTTCTCGGCCCATTCCGGGGTCTTGTCGGCCAGCGACGGCGCGAACCTGTCGAAGCCCACGGTGCAGCGGTCGAGGAACGCCCGGTCGTAGAGCTTCTCGGTGTAGAGCACATGGCAGAGCGCGAGGATCATCGCGGTGTCGGTGTTGGGCCGGATCGGCAGCCACTCGATGTCGCCCCCGGTGTCGAGGTCCTCGGCGGTCGGCGTGACGTTGATGAAGCGCACGCCCTTGGCGCGCATGCCGTAGAGTCCGTCCTTGAGGATATGCACCATCGCGCCGCCGGCGCCGATCTGCGCATTCTTGTGCGGCGCGCCGCCAAAGGTGACGAACAGCTTGCAGTGCTCGGCCAGTACGTCCCACGTCGTGTGCATGGCCATCATGTCTTCCATGCTCGCCACGATGTGCGGCATCAGCACGCGCGCCGCGCCCAAGCTGTAAGAGTCCTGATGGCGCACATAGCCGCCGAGCGCATTGAGGAAGCGATGGACCTGGCTTTGCGCGTGGTGGAAGCGGCCGGCGCTCGACCAGCCGTAAGAGCCGCCGAAGATCGCGCGGTTCGAATGCGCGTCCTTCACCCGCTTGAGTTCGCCGGCGATCAGGTCGAGCGCCTCGTCCCACGGCACCTCGACGAAGGGTTCCTGGCCGCGCTTGTCGGTTGCGGCGCCCGGGCCCTTTTCCAGCCAGCTCTTGCGGAAGGACGGCCGGCGGACGCGCATCCGCGCCACTTCGTCGGACAGCATGTGCAGGCCGATCGGCGAGGGATCGGGATCGTGCGAGAAGGGATGGAGCTTCGTGGCCTGGCCCTTGTCGTCGTATTCGACTTCGTAGACGCCCCAGTGGGCGGCGGTCAGGGTACGCTGATGGGTCATGGCACGCTCACGCTGCTTTCTTGGCGATACTCAGGAAGCAGTCGACGGTCGTCTGCTCGGTGTCGAAGGCGGTGACGAGGCGATAGGCGCGCTCGCCCGGCCTGTCCGACGGCCAAGGATGATACTGCGCCCCCGCGGCCTGCAGCGCATCATGCATGTGAGCCGGCAGGATGACGAAGATCTCGTTGGCGTGGACGGGATAGAGGAGCTGCGTGCCCTTGAGCGTCGTCAGGCCGGCGACGAGACGGCGTGCCATGGCATTGGCATGGCTGGCATTGGCAAGCCACAGCCCGTCGGTCAGGTAGGCTTCGAGCTGTGCCGACAGGAAGCGCATCTTCGAAAACAGATGGCCGCTGCGCTTGCGGCGGAACTCGAACTCCCGTGCGAGATCGGGCTCGAAGAACACCACCACTTCGGCCGCGAGGGTGCCGTTCTTGGTGGCGCCGAGGCTCAGTACGTCGACGCCCGACATCCAGGAGAGTTCGGCCGCCGAGCAGCCGACGAAGGCCAGGGCGTTGGCAAAGCGCGCCCCATCCATGTGCAGCTTGAGCCCGTGGCGATGCGCCGTGGTGGCGATGGCGGTCACCTCGTCGGGGCCGTAGACGGTACCGCATTCGGTGGCCTGCGTGATGCTGACGGCCGCCGGTTGCGGATGATGAACGACTCCGTAGACCGGCTGGGCCAGTGCCTCGGCGAGCTTCTTCTGGTCGATCTTGCCGGCGGCGCCGGGGAGGGTGCAGAGCTTGGCGCCGGATGTGAAGAACTCCGGAGCATTGGCCTCGTCGACGACGATATGCGCATCGGCATGGCAGTAGATCGACCCCCAGGAGGGCGTGCAGCAGGACAAGGCGAGTGAGTTGGCGGCGGTGCCGGTCGCCACGGGGAAGGCCACCAGGTCGGGCTTTTCGAAGATGTCCTGCAGCCGTCGCTCGACGCGATGGGTCCATTCGTCGGCGCCGTAGGACGGCGCGGTGCCACCGCCGGAGAAGGCGCGCGTCACCGCTTCGAGGACGACGGGATGCGCGCCCACTTCGTTGTCGCTTCGGAAGTTCATTCCAGTCCTCGCAAGGATGTCGTTGGGGCTCAGCGGCCGGCGCCGGGCGGGAATTCGATCGTGCCGAGAAGGGCGCCGCTGCGCGGGTCCACGATATAGGCCGACGCAGGCCCGCCCTGGGTCTCGACGTGCACGACGAGGCGGTCGCCCACGGCGTTCATCGAGACGACGCGGGCGCCCGAGGGCAGAGCGATGCGTTCGGTGAAGCGGCTCCCGTCCGATGCTGGCGAACGGCCGGCGTTGGGCGTAGAGATGCGCCGGGCGATCTCGGCGACAGCGACGACGAAGCCCACCACGATCAGCAGGCCCATTCCGATTACCAGCACCTTCAGCCAGAGTGGTGCAGAGGCCTGAGCAGGGGATGCCAAGAAAACTCCATGAGCGACGCCGGTCGCCACACCGTGACCTTCGACGAGAGCGCCGCCGGCGAACGGCTGGACCGCGCGCTGGCTGTTGCCTTGCCTTCCCTGACGCGAAGCCGCGTGAAGGCGCTGATCGAGGGCCGCTGCGTAGCGCTCGCGGGGGGACAGACGATAGAAGAGCCGTCCCGCAAGGTCAAAACGGGCGACGTCGTCGTCGTCGACATTCCAGAGCCCGAACCGGCCGTGCCGCAGGCCCAGGACATGGCACTGGAGATCCTGTTCGAGGACGACGACCTTCTGGTGTTGAACAAGCCGGCCGGAATGGTCGTCCATCCGGCGCCCGGCAATCCCGACAGCACACTGGTCAACGCCCTCCTGGCCCATTGCGGGGATAG
>JAGNNA010000536.1 GCA_017990895.1 Reyranella sp. | reverse complement strand
CGACGGTCTGTGGCGCGTGGCCGACGTAGCCGGCGTCGACCAGCGTGGCCGATTCGCCGGCGTAGAGCAGGATGTTGTTCGACGAGAGCCAGCCGCGCTCGATGACCTGGATCGAGTCAGGCAGCTTCATCGGTTGCGGTTCCGCCGGCGCTGCTTCTGCGCTGCGCCACGGCGGCCAGGATCACGCGCTTGCCGTCGTCATCGACATTGGCCCAGCGCGTGATTTCGTCGAGGCTGCGCTGGCAACCGATGCACAGGCCGGCTTCCATCTTGCAGATGTTGATGCAGGGCGACTCGACCGTGCCGCCGGCAACGCGGCGTTTCACTCGGCCGCAGCCACGGCCTTGGCGCGCCGGGCGACGATGGCGCGCGCCACGCGGGAGGCCGTCTCGCGCTTCAAATGCTTGGAGATCCAGGCGCCGGTGTCGACCAGCGCGTCGAGGTCGATGCCGGTATCGATGCCGAGCCCCTGCAGCAGCCAGACCACGTCCTCGGTGGCAACGTTGCCCGACGCGCCGGCGGCGTAGGGGCAGCCGCCGAGGCCGGCGATCGAACTGTCGAAGATGCCGATGCCCATTTGCAGCGAGGCGTAGATGTTAGCGGTCGCCATGCCATAGGTATCGTGGAAATGGCCGGCGATCTTCTTCAGCGGGATGCGCCGCGCCACGGCCTCGATCATGTCCTTGGTGCGTTCCGGCGTACCGGCGCCGATGGTGTCGCCGAGGCTCACTTCGTAGCAGCCCATTTCGATCAGCGCCTTGGCCACGTCGGCCACAGCCAGCGGCATGATCTCGCCCTCGTAGGGGCAGCCCAGCACGCAGGAGACGTAGCCGCGCACCTTGACGTCGGCGGCCTTGGCGGCCTCGACGATGGGGCGGAAGCGGTCGAGCGATTCGGCAATCGAGCAGTTGATGTTCTTCTGCGAGAAGGATTCGGAGGCCGCGCCGAACACCGCGACTTCCCTGGCTCCGGCCGCCAGCGCGGCTTCGAAGCCCTTCATGTTCGGCGTCAGCACCGGGTAGGCGACGTCGGGCAGCTTCTCGATGGCGGCGAACACCTCCGCGTTGTCGGCCATCTGCGGCACCCACTTGGGCGAGACGAAGGAAGTCGCCTCGATGCTGCGCAAGCCCGCGGCGCCGAGGCGGCGGATCAGTTCGACCGTGATCGCGGTGGAGACGGGCTTCTTCTCGTTCTGCAGGCCATCACGCGGGCCAACTTCAACGATGCGTACTTTGCTGGGGAGGGTCATTCTGTCTTGTGCTTAGGTTTTTCGACGTCGAATTCTACTAGCTCGGCGCCGTCGCTGACCTGCTCGCCGACATTGAACAGGAAGGCCTTGACCGTGCCGGCAGCCGGCGCGGCGATGGTGTGTTCCATCTTCATGGCTTCGAGGATCAAGAGCGGCGCGCCCTGCTCGACCCTGCTCCCTACGGGGGCAATCAGCGCGATGACCTTGCCCGGCATCGGCGCCGTGAGGCCGCCCTCGGCGCCGCCGCCGCTGCCGGCGTGGAACAGCGGATCGATGGCGGAGAAGACGTGGCAGACGCCGTCGATGAAGACGTGGCGCTTCTCGTTGGCCGAAACCACGGTGACGTTGATACGCCGCCCGCCGAGGTCGACGCGCAGTTCGCTGCCGGCGGTGAAGCGCCCGGCGGCTGTCACCGTCTGGCCTTCGAATTCGAGGCGGATGTCGTCGCCGGCGTAGCCGGCATGCACCACCTTCTCGATTTCACCGGCGCGCAGGCGTATCTCGCGCCGCGCGCTGCCGTTCATGCGCCAGCCGTCGCGCGCGTGCCAGGGCGAATGCGGATCGCGGCTGGCGACGGCCTCCGCCGCCGCGTAAGCCTGGTCGTGGATCAGCTCGGCCAACGCGGCGACCAGCCAGGCCTCGGCCGGTGGCTCGGCGCCCTCGGGAAACAGGAAGGCGCGCTCGCGCTCGATCAGCCCGGTGTCGAGGTCGGCCTGGGCGAAGGCCGGGCAGGCCACCAGCCGCGAGAGGAACCCGATATTGTTGGAGACGCCGACCACGCGGTAGTCGGCCAATGCCTGCAGCATGCGCGAGAGCGCCCGCTCGCGGGTCTCGTCCCAGACGATCAGCTTGGCGATCATCGGGTCGTAGTGCGGCGAGATCTCGTCGCCCTGCTCGACGCCGGTATCGACGCGCACGTTGAGGCCTTCGAGCGGCGGCGCGAGGTGGATCAGGCGGCCGATCGACGGCAGAAAGCCCTTGTCCGGGTCCTCGGCATAGATGCGCGCTTCCAGTGCATGGCCGCGGATCGCCAGTTGTTCCTGGCGCAGCGGCAGCACCTCGGAGGCAGCCACCTTCAACTGCCACTCGACCAGATCGAGCCCGGTGATCATTTCGGTCACGGGGTGCTCGACCTGCAGCCGCGTGTTCATCTCCATGAAGTAGAAGGTGCCGTCCTGGTTCACGATGAACTCGACGGTGCCGGCGCCGACATAGCCGACCGCCTTGGCCGCGTCGACCGCGGCCTTGCCCATCGCGGCGCGACGCTCGGGCGGCATGCCGGGCGCCGGGGCTTCCTCGACCACCTTCTGGTGGCGGCGCTGCACCGAGCAGTCGCGCTCGAACAGGTAGACGCAATTGCCGTGGCTGTCGCCGAAGACCTGGATCTCGATGTGGCGCGGACGTTGCAGGTACTTCTCGATCAGCACGTGCTGGTCGCCGAAGGAGGACTTCGCTTCGCGCTGGCAGGAGGCCAGGGCTTCGGCGAACTCCTCGCCCTTCCATACCGCGCGCATGCCCTTGCCGCCGCCGCCGGCCGAGGCCTTGATCAGCACCGGGTAGCCGATCGCATCGGCCTGCTGCCGCAGAA
>JAGNNA010000171.1 GCA_017990895.1 Reyranella sp. | reverse complement strand
GAGGAGATCAGGACCGACGAGAATCCGCTGCGTCGGCGCCTGCGGCGGTCGCGCGACCTCGGGATCGCCTTCGTCGTCGGCGCCGGCATGGCGGCCTTGGCCTATGCCGTGATGGTGCTGCCGGTCCCCGAGACGATCGGCAGTTATTTCCTGGAACGTGCCTACACCGAGGGGGGCGGCCGCAACGTCGTGAACGTGATCCTCGTCGACTTCCGCGCCTTCGACACGCTGGGCGAGATCACGGTGCTCGCCGTCGTTGCCCTCACGATCTTCGCCCTGCTGCGCCGGTTCCGACCGGCACCCGACAATATCGGCTCACCGCTGCAGCAGCGCCGGCAGAACGCCTTCGACGAGGCCGAGCCCGACCGCAAGGCGGGCGACACCCTGGGCGACTATCTGCTGGTGCCGTCGGTCATTATGAAGTGGCTGTTCCCGGTGATCATCGTGCTGGCGATCTACCTCTTCATGCGCGGTCACGACCTGCCCGGCGGCGGCTTCGCGGCTGGCATCACGCTCGCCACGGCCTTCATCCTGCAATACCTGGCGTCCGGGACCATCTGGGTCGAGGACCGGCTTCGCATCCTGCCGGTCAACTGGATCGGCCTCAGCCTGCTGCTGGCCGCGATGACCGGCATGGCCTCGTGGCTGTTCGGCTATCCCTTCCTGACCTCCCATTCGCAGTATGTCGACATCCCGCTGATCGGACCCGTGCCTGCCGCCACCGCGATGGTCTTCGATCTCGGCGTCTTCGGGCTGGTGGTGGGGGCGACGGTGCTGACGCTGATCGCGCTCGCCCACCAGTCGGTGCGCAACCTGCGCGCTTCGCGCACGACGACGGCCCAGACCGTGCGGGAGGAAGCGTAATGGCCCTCCTCCTCGCGACCTGCATCGGAATCCTCGCCGGCTCCGGCGTCTGGCTGCTGCTGCGGCCGCGCACCTATCAGGTCGTCATCGGCCTCTCGCTGTGTGCGCTGGCGGTCAACCTGTTCATCTTCAGCATGGGCCGGCTGCGCTCGGGCGCACCGCCGGTCCTCGCCTCGACCACGGGCACTTTGGCCGACTATGCCGATCCGGTGCCCCAAGCGCTCGTCCTGACGGCGATCGTCATCGGCTTCGCGACGACGGCACTGCTGCTCGTGATCCTGCTGGCGGCCCGCGGCCTCACCGGGACCGACCATGTCGACGGTCAGGAGCGGTGATGGCCGACTGGGCGCACCATCTGATCATCGCTCCGATCTTGCTGCCGCTGGTGGCGGGCGCGCTGCTGGCGGTCTACGACGAGCGGCGGCAGTTCCTGAAGGGGCTGATCAACCTCTTTTCCACCCTCGCGAACCTGGCGATCGCCATCACGCTGCTGCAGGCCGCCGATACCGAAGCGCCGGGAGTCTACCTGCTGGGCAATTGGCCGGCGCCGTTCGGTATCGTTCTGGTACTCGATCGCCTGTCGGCGATGCTGATCCTGCTGACGGCCGTCCTTGCGACCGCGTCGCTCATCTTCTCGATGGCGCGCTGGCATACGGTCGGTCACCACTTCCATACGCTGTTCCAGTTCCTGATCATGGGCGTGAACGGCGCCTTTCTCACCGGCGACCTGTTCAACCTGTTCGTCTTCTTCGAGGTGATGCTGGCCTCGTCCTACGGCCTGCTGCTGCACGGATCGGGCCCCCGGCGCGTGCAGGCGAGTCTGCACTACGTCGTCGTGAACCTGACGGCCTCATTCTTCTTCCTGGTGGGCGTCGCCCTGATCTACGGCGTCACCGGAACACTGAACATGGCCGACCTGGCCGCGCGCATTCCCGCGCTCGTCGCCGAGAACCGGGTGCTGCTTGAGGTCGGCGCCGCGATCCTCGCCATGGCCTTCCTGGTGAAGGCGGCGATGTGGCCGCTGGGCTTCTGGCTTCTCAGCGCCTACCCGGCGGCGGCCCCGCCGGTGGCCGCGATCTTCGCCATCCTCAGCAAGGTCGGCCTCTACGCCCTCTTGCGCCTCCGTCCCCTGCTGTTCGGCGGCGACGCCGGGGACGCCGCGGGCTATGGCGGCACGCTGCTGTTCGCGGGCGGCCTGGCGACGATCGCCTTCGGCATCGTGGGTGTGCTCGCCTCGCAGGCCATGACCCGGATTGCGAGCTTCAGCCTCATGATCTCCTCCGGCACGGTATTGGCGGCCATCGGCCTCGCCGACACCCAGGTCACCGGCGGCGCCCTGTTCTACCTCGCCAGTTCGACCCTCACGATCAGCGCCTTCTTCCTCTTGATCGAGCTGATCGAGCGCAGCCAGAACCCCGGTGCCGACCTGATCGCGGTCACGGCCGAAGCGATGGGCGCCGAGCCCGACGAGGAAGATGCCGCGACCGAGGGCGGGATAGGCTTCCCCGGCACGCTGGCGCTCCTCGGCGGCTGCTTCGTCGCCTGCGCCCTGCTGCTCATCGGTCTGCCGCCGCTGTCGGGCTTCGTCGCCAAGCTCGCTCTTCTGGCGGCGCTCTTCGCGCCGGCCGGCGAAGGGGCCGCGGCCACCCTCTCGGCTGCGAACTGGGCCTTCATCGTGCTGCTGCTCCTGTCCGGCGTCGCGGCCCTCATGACGCTGTCGCGAGTCGGCATCCGCGCCTTCTGGGCACCGGTCGATGCGGTGGCGCCGCGAGTCCTGGCGGTCGAGGTGGCGCCCGTCGTCGCCCTGTTGCTGCTCACCCTCGTGCTCGCCGTGAAGGGCGGAGCGGTGATGCAGTACATGGACGATACCGCGCGCTCCGTGCTCGCCCCCTCTTCCTATGTCGAAGACGTTCTGTCGGCGCCACGCGTTCCGCCGGCCAAGGCGGGTCTGCGATGAGCCGTCTCTTGCCGTATCCGCTGCTGGCTCTGTCGTTGCTGGCGATGTGGCTGCTGCTTAACAGCCTGTCGCCCGGCCATGTCGTGCTCGGCAGCATCATCGGCATCGCCGCCTCCAACGTGACCGCCGCGCTGCAGCCGCCGCGCTCGCGGATCAGGCGCTGGCACCTCATTCCCAAGTTGGTAGGGCTCGTCCTGATCGACATCTGGCGGTCGAACGTGGCCGTGGCCCGGCTGATCTTGTTCTCCGACACACATCGGCGCGTGTCGGGCTTCGTCGTCGTGCCGCTCGAACTGCGCGAGCCCGCGGCGCTGGCGGTCCTCGCCTGCATCCTGACCTGCACGCCGGGAACAGCCTGGGTAGAGTACGACTCGACCGCCAACAAGCTGCTGATCCACGTCTTCGACCTCGTCGACGAAGCGTACTGGATCGACCTGATCAAGAATCGCTACGAACGGCTGCTGCTGGAGATGCTGGCATGAGCGCAACGATCCTCTCTTGGTCCCTGCTGGCCGCCCTTGTCCTGCTCGCCCTCGCGATGGTCGTCGCATCCTTCCGCATGCTGCGCGGTCCCCGGGCGCAGGACCGCATCGTGGCCTTCGACGCCTTCTACGTGAACGCGATGCTGCTCCTGCTGGTCTTCGGCATGCGCACGGGCAGCACGCTCTACTTCGAGGCGGCGCTCGTCATCGCCCTGCTGGGCTTCGTCGCCACCCTGGCGCTCGCCAAGTTCCTGATGCGCGGGGAGATCATCGAATGAGCCACGCCGCCGATCTGCCGCTCTGGGCCGCCCTGATCGCCTCGTTCTTCGTCCTGCTGGGCGCCAGCCTGACGCTGGTCGGCGCCATCGGACTGGTGCGCCTCAAGACCTTCTACGATCGCATTCATGCCCCGTCCCTGGGCGCCACCTGGGGCGCCGGCGGCATCCTGCTGGCCTCCATCCTGCTGTTTTCGGTCCTGCAATCGCGCCTGGTGGTGCACGAGGTCCTGATCGCGGTGTTCGTGACGGTGACCACGCCGGTCACGCTGATGCTGCTGGGCCGCGCCGCCCTCTATCGCGATCGTAGCGAGAAGGCCGCCGACCTTCCGCCGCCGCTCCGGACCGACGGGGAGACCCGGTCGGGCGAGTCGATCTGACATCGTCGCAGCTGCGAGCACCGTCGATGTGATCGACCGGTGCTGCCGTGTGACGGCCGGGCAAAGCAGGCGAACGGGCGCCTACCAACTCGTCTTTTTTTGATTGCCCGTCTGCTGACCGTCCTTGCTGCCCTTATTCCCGAGGGAGCGGGTTAGGTCTTTCACAGTTCCCAAACGCTGCAAAATCAGCGCCGAGTAGGGTCGCTTGCCTGGTACCGGGTCGGTGAGATGATCTGAATTCTCGTCCATGCCGCTCTACTCGCAATCGAGAAAGATTGTCACGGCACCACCACGACTGCAATCGAGGACGCGCCCCAGCGGCCGAGTTGACGCAAGATTGATGATCCCGCGCCGGGGCAACTCAGCGAATCGCCACTGTTCTGAAATGAAGGGTGGTACCCCCGGTCGGGCTCGAACCAACACTCCGTGAGGAACCTGATTTTGAGTCAGGCGCGTCTACCAATTCCGCCACGGGGGCACACCGTCGTACGCGGGGAATAAAGCCGAAGGGTGGAACCGGGTCAACTGCGGCGACCTACGCACGAAGCCTGTCGGCATGCCATTTCAGGTGGTCTTCGATGAAGGTCTGGATGAACCAGTAGGAATGGTCGTAGCCTTCGTGCCGTCGCAGGACCAGCTCCTGTCCCGCGCCTTCGGCCGCCGCCTCGAGCGCGTCGGGCCGAAGCTGTGCCGCGAAGAACTGGTCCTTCATGCCCTGATCGATGAGGATCGGGCCCGGGAAGCGGCTTCCCTGTTTCAGCAGTTCGCTGGCGTCCCACGCAGACCAGCGCCCGCGATCGGCGCCGAGATAGCTGCCGAACGCCTTCTCACCCCAGGGTACGGCGACCGGATTGCAGATCGGCGCAAACGCCGAGATCGACCGATAGGCCTGCGGATTCCTCAGCGCCGCCACCAGGGCGCCATGACCGCCCATCGAATGGCCGAACACGCCGCGTCGTCCTGCCTCCACGGGAAAGTTGGCTTCGATGAGCGCCGGCAGCTCCTTCGTGACATAGGAATATAGGCGGTAGTTCCGCTTCCACGGCTCGGCCTCGGCATCGAGATAGAAGCCGGCGCCCGTCCCGAAATCCCAATCGTCGTCCTCGCCCGGCAGGCCGAGACCGCGTGGACTGGTGTCCGGCGCCACGAGGACGAGTCCCAACTCGGCAGCATGACGCAAGGCATTCGCCTTGATCATGAACGTCTCTTCCGTGCAGGTGAGGCCTGCCAGGAAGTAGAGTGATGGAAGTGGCCGCGCGGAGGCGTTCGGCGGCACGAAGACCGAGAACCTCATCTCGGTGCCGGTTTCCGCCGAGGCGTGGCTATAGAACCCGATCGTTCCGCCAAAGCACGCCTGCTCGCTACGCACCGTCATACTTGTCATTGGCCCACCAGAATCTGAAAGGGCCGATGATACATGAGAAGCCGGCCTAGTGAATCGTGTAGCCGCCGTCGACGATGAGGTCCTGGCCCGTCAGGAACGAAGCATCCGTGGTCAGCAGCCAGTGCACGACCTCGCCAATCTCCTCCGGACGGCCGAAGCGCCCCATCGGCACGTAGTTCATGCGCCGGGCGGATTCCTCCGGCTGGTCGCGCGCGCGGTCGAGCAACGGCTGGGTCGCGATCGGGCCCGGCGACACGGTGTTGACCTGGATGTTCTCGCGCGCCAGTTCGAGTGCCATCGACTTGGCGAGGTGGATCAGGGCCGCCTTGGTCATGCCGTAGATCGTGCGGGTCTGGTAGGCGACCGAACCGAGCTGGCTCGCGACATGCACGATGCGCCCGCCGCCCTGGCGGCGCATCGACGGCAGCACCGCCTGGCTGGCGAGGAACGGCGCCCGCAGGTTGACCGCCACCGCCTTGTCGAACTCCTCGGCGGTGAAGTCGCCGAAGTTGCGGTTCAGGCGAATGGCGGCATTGTTGACCAGCAGGTCGATGCGGCCGAACCGCGTCTCGGCCTCGGCCACCATGGCCAGCACGGCATCGGAATCCCCGAGATCGGCGGTGAGCGGTACGACGCCGCCGGCATCGCCCAGCAACGCCGCACATTCGCCGGCCACAGTGCCGGGCGAATCGTCCGCCACGAGCAGCAGCTTCGCTCCAGAGGCTGCGAGGCGGCGCGCAACGGCGGCACCGATTCCCACGGGCGACGAGGTGCCCGTCACGATCGCGACCTTTCCCTGCAACGGTTTCATTCTCTCTCCGGATTCAGGCGATGACGCCGTAGCGCGCCTGCTGCTCGGCATGGCCCTCGCGGTAGCGGCCGTAAGCGCGCCTGTGCGCCTCGGCCTGGGCGTCGGCGTCGAGCGTGCTTGGATCGTCCTCGAGGTCGAAGTGGCCGTAGCGGTCGACGCCGCGCACCAGCGTGGCCGACATGCGCTTGCTGCCGCCGTGTTGCACATGGGCGGGGATGTAGCTGATGCCGAAGCCGATGCGACGGTCGTCGCTTCGGTTCGGGCGCGAATTGTGCGCGACCAGCGTGTGATGCAGCGACACCTGCCCGGTCTTCACTGGAGCGAAGACGGCGCGCGAGGTATCGAGCGGCTCGCTGATCGCGCGCGCACCGGCATTGATGGTGCCGGGCATGGCCGTCTGACCATGCGCAAGCTGGCCGAGCCGATGACTGCCCGGCGCGAACTCCATGCAACCCGCCTCGATCGACGCCTCGGAGAGCGCCACCCAGGCCGTGACGTGCTCATAAGGCGAGAGGCCGAAAAAGGTCGCGTCCTGGTGCCAGGCGGTGATGGCGTCGGTCTTCGGTTCCTTGATGAAGAAGGTACTGGTGAAGACCAGGATGTCGGGTCCGAGCAGCTGCTCCATCACGTCCAGCAGGCGCGGATCCCCGACGAGGTCGCGCGCCCACGGCAGCCGCACATGAAGCTTGCGACGGTCGCCCGCCGAGACCGGCCCCGACGGCAGGGTGCGCTCGAAGGCTTCGAGGTCGGCCCGCCACGCCTTCGCCTCCTCGGAGGAAAAGACGTCGACCGGCGCAAAGAACCCGTCACGATGAAAGGCGTCGATCTCGGCCTGGCTGAGCTTGCTCACCTCTTGCCTCCTTGCACGAACCCGGTGCGTTGGTTCGGGTGCGGATCAGCCGGTGCCCGTGGCCTTGGCCAGCGGTCCCCATTTGGCGGCCTCGGCCGCGAGGAATTGCGCCAGCGCCTCGGGGCCGAGCTTCTGCGGCAGGTTGTAGCCCAGTTCGATGTAGCGGGCCCGGATGGCGGGATCGTTCAGCGTCGCCTCGACCGCCTGTACGATCCGGTCGACGACGCGCCTGGGCGTTCCGGCCGGCGCCAGCATCGCCTGCCAGCTTCCGACCTCGAAGCCCTTGAGGCCGAGTTCGTCCAGGGTGGGTACCTCCGGCACGAGACGCGAACGGTCGAGCGATGTCACCGCGAAGGCGCGCACCGCGCCGCTCTTCACGTGCGGTACCAGCACGTTCTGCGAATCCATCATGAAGCCCACGCGGCCCGCCACGAGATCGTTCATCGCCGCCGGCGTCGAGCGATAGGGCACGCGCGTGAATTGCACGCCCTCCAGCTTGGCCAGCAGCATCTGCCCGAGATCCGCAGAGCTGCCGGGACCGGCCGAGCCGGAGTTCACGGTACCGGGATGGGCCTTGAGATAGGCGATGAAGCTCTTGTAGTCGGTCGCCGGCACCGAGGGATGGACCGCCAGCACGAACGGCATGAGGCCGAGATGGCTGATCGGCTGGAACGCCGTCGCCGGATTGAACGTCACCTGCGGGAACAGTTCGGGGATGACCGAGTGCGCCATGCCCGTGACGAGGAGATTGTATCCGTCGGGCGCCGAACGGGCGATCAGCTCCGCGGCGATCGTCGAGCCGGCCCCTGGCTTGTTCTCGACCAGCACCGTCTTGCCGAGTGTGCCTGTCATGTGCTCGGCCACGATCCGCGCCACGACGTCGATGGCGCCGCCGGCACCGTAGGAAACGACGACCCGCACGGGCTTGTCGGGATAGGCGTCCTGCGCGCCCGCGAACCGGGGGAAAGCTGTGGCCGCCGCGGCGACCAAGCCGAACCTCAGGAAGGTCTTTCTCGATTGTTTACGGTTGAGCATGGGAAAGCGCCTCGGGAAATGTTCACGGCACGAATTACCAGCAACAACGATGCCGAAGCCCGTTCGCTCGGCGGCTCTCGGGCAACTGCTCAATACTAGATACTACGACCTGCTCACGGGCAAGGTCACGGCGGTCCAGTGAGAATCCGCGCCTTCGGACGCGCCGACAAAGCCGGAGAGCGGAACGGACCACAACGCTTGCGAGCGCCCTGTCGGTCGGGTCTTATGCGGCCGTCATGCATCCCTATCATCACGCCCGTACCCATCCCGACAAGCCGGCCTACATCATGGCCGGTAGCGGCGAGACGGTGACCTACTGCCAGCTCGACGAGCAATCCAACCGAATCGCGCAGCTCTTCCGCTCGCTGGGGCTCCAGGCCGGCGACCATGTCGCGATCTTCCTCGAGAACAACCCGCGCTTCTTTGAGATCTGCTGGGGCGCCCAGCGCTCGGGCCTGGTCTACACGGCGATCAGCTCGCGCCTCACCGCGGCCGAGGTCGACTATATCGTCACCGACTGCGGCGCCCGGCTTTTCGTCACGTCGAAGGCGCTGGCCGACAAGGCGGCCGAACTGGTGCCGCTGATGAAGGGCGCCTCCCATCGCTTCATGATCGGCGGCACGATGCCCGGCTACGACTCGTGGGAGGACGCGGTCGCGCGCTTCCCCGCGACTCCCATCGCTGACGAGACGGCCGGCCACGACATGCTCTACTCGTCTGGAACGACCGGACGGCCCAAGGGCGTGATGCCGGTTGTAGAAAAGCAGCCGATCGATTTCGACAATCCGCTGCTGGCTGTCAGCCGCAGGCTCTACGGCATCGACAGGGACACGATCTATCTCTCTCCGGCGCCGCTCTATCATGCGGCTCCGCTGCGCTTCAACATGAGCGTCATGCGGCTGGGCGGCACCTCGGTGATCATGGAGCATTTCGACGCCGAGGAATATCTGTCGCTGATCCCCAGGCACCGGATCACGCACACGCAGGTCGTGCCGACCATGTTCGTGCGCTTCCTCAAGCTGCCCGAGGAAGTGCGCGCGAAGTACGACGTCTCGTCGCTGAAGTGTGCGATCCATGCCGCCGCGCCCTGTCCGATCCCGACCAAGGAAGCGATGATCGAGTGGTGGGGTCCGATCATCTGGGAATATTACGGGGGGACCGAGGGCAACGGCCTCACCATGTGCAACTCTCAGGAGTGGATGGCGCACAAGGGCACCGTCGGCCGCGCCATCGTCGGCAAGGTCAGGATCTGCGACGACGAGGGCAACGAACTGCCGACGGGTGAGTCGGGCACGGTCTATTTCGCCGAGGGCCGTTCCTTCGAGTATCACAACGATCCGAAGAAGACTGCCGAGTCGCGCCATCCCAAGGGCTGGAGCACGCTGGGCGACGTCGGCTATCTCGATGCCGACGGCTTCCTGCACCTGACCGATCGCAAGGCCTTCATGATCATCTCCGGCGGAGTGAACATCTACCCGCAGGAATGCGAGAACCTGCTGATCAACCACCCGAAAGTGATGGATTGCGCCGTGTTCGGCGTGCCCAACGCCGACTTCGGTGAGGAAGTGAAGGCCGTGGTCCAGCCGCGCCACATGGAAGATGCCGGCCCGGCGCTCGCGGAGGAACTGATCGCCTACTGCAAGCAGCACCTCTCGGCCATCAAGTGCCCGCGCAGCATCGACTTCGAAGAGGAGCTGCCACGCCACCCGACCGGCAAGCTCTACAAGCGCCTGTTACGCGACCGCTACTGGCAGGGCATGGCCAGCAGGATCGGCTAGAAAGGCGGAACCTTCAGGCGCCGCTACACGCCCGCCGATGCCTTCCACCTCGGCGCGGCCAGCGTCTCGGCGTAGTTGGTGAACATGAGGTTGAACGAGATGCTGATGCGCTCGGTCGTCCCCTCGTTCGACGGAACGTGGTGACGAAGCCACGACGGAAACATCACCATCCGGCCGGGCTGCGGCTGGGCCACGGACGCATTGGCGGTCACGTGCGTGGGTTTGCCGCTCCACGGCATGATCGAGATCGGTCGCGGATCCTGGAAGACGAGATCCGTGCCGCTGCCGGGTATGTCGACGTAATAGACGCCGCTCAGGAAATTATTCGGGTGGGCGTGCGTGGGATGGTAGCTGCCCGGTGGATTCACGTTGGCCCAGCAGCCCGTGATCATCAGTGGAAAGCGCTCGAGCTGAAGATATTCGAGGACGCTCTTCGAGGAGACTTCGATCAAGCCAGTCAGTTCGGCGAAGCCCGGGCGCGTATGCAGGTCGTGGGGCGTCTGCCAGTTCCTGCCGCTCTGCAGCTTGGGGCGCGGCGAAATGATCGTCTCGATCTCGGCCTTGAGCCTGGCGTTGAAGGGCGCGGCATCGGCGGGAGCAATGTCGAGGATCCAAAGTGGC